>JBDNHS010000514.1:0-2364 GCA_041688685.1 Kapaibacterium sp. (SeqCode) | reverse complement strand
TAAATAATTATACCAGTACAATTATAATTCCAGAGATTTATGCTAAATATAATTTGAATAATTATTTTGGACTTTCTTTGGGGCTTAGTTTTCTTAATTTTGATTATGAAGATAATTTATTAGAGAGTTTCCCAGTTAGTCAAAATGGCGACCCAGTAATAGCGAGAATTAATACCAAATCATTAGCGAAAATTAGCAGTTTCGCATTAAATCAAAATCTACATTTTAAATATCAAGACTTTTCTTTAAATGCAGGATTGGGTGTTTTTTTTTGTCTTCATCTAACTTAATACAATTCCAACAAATCAAAGAGCCAGCTGATTTAAGTTTTGTTTTCCCTCTGAGTAGATATAATCAACAAATATTCGGTATCAAAAATAATTTTATTACATATAATTTTGATTTAAATTATAATATATTGAAGTTTTATGAAAATAAAATTGGAGTTGATATTGGCATAGGGTATTTCTCTACTCTAAATTCAATTTATAAAAATGCAAACTGGAGTTTTAGAGGTTACAATCTTAACTTAGGAATAAAATATTATTACAATGACAATAACTTAATCAAAAATAACAATCCGCAAGATAAAAAGCAAATATTTATTAATGATACTCTATTGATAAATGATACATTAAAAATAAAAGAAATCACAGAGAATGAAACTTTAAACAGTACTTTTAAAGTTAATTTTGTAAAATCTGATACAACTTATAATATTAAAAAAACAGATGATTATATTCTGAAAATTATCACTATCAAAAACACATTTAATAAAATAGAATATGAATCAACTAAATCTCAAAATATAAATTTAAAAAATTTAATAATTCCAAATTTAGAATTATTTTATTCTTACAATGGTAATTTGACCAAAAGTTACTATAATAAAATTAATAAACAAATTACAAAATACAATTATTTAAACATTGCTAATAATGATTTGAATGAATTTATTAATAATTTTTCTAATAACAAAGAAACGACAAACAGAAGTTTGATACTTAAAAATAAGATATTAGAAAGTAATATCAGTATTATTGATACTGTTGTTACAATTGCATTTCCAGATATATTATTTAAATTAGATATATTTAGTGAAGAGGCAATCACAAGTTGTAAAGTGATTGTAAATGCACTGAACGATGATATTAATTATAAAGATACTTTGAATTATGAACAATACATAGATAATAAAATTGACATAAATTATAAATTTAATTTAAATAAGTTTAAATTTGCTAATAGTAATAATAAAACGACTACAAGTAACCAAATAACTACAAATTACATATTTGGTGATTTTAGATTTAGTTATGTGATTATAATTGAAGATAATTCTGGGAATTTGGATAATACTTTGAACGGTAGTATATTATTTGAAACAATTTATAATAAATCAAATAAAATAAATGAGAAAAATATTTTATTAATTGAAGTAGATAATAAATTGAATAAAGTAAATTTAAATAAAGAGAATTACAGATTTTTTGAAGAGAATTTTAAAGAGATTAATATCAATATAAGTAAATTTCAAAAATATAAAGTCTATGAACTAATAGATTAAACTTGTACATTTAATAATTGAAGAGCCAACTTTGCTCCATTTTGTTCTGCCATTTTTTTACTTTTTCCTATTCCTTCGCATAAATATTCTTCTTCGATAAATACACCAATTTTAAATTCTTTAAGATGATCAGGACCTATTGCTTCCATAGTTTTATAAATTGGATGAGGTTTGGCTATTGATTGTAGGTGTTCCATCAAAATACTTTTATAATTTTTTTCATTCATAAAATTATTAATGGCGAAAGGAAGTATTTTAAAACGAATAAATTCTCTTGCTTCATTGATACCAGAATCCAAATATATTGCTGCAATTATCGCTTCCAATAGGTCACTTAATATTGATTCATTACCACTATTCAGGGAATTTTTGGCACTTGAATTAATCTTTATAAATTGATTTAGTTTTAATTCTTTACAGCAACTAACAAGTGTATCTTTATTGACAAATTTAGAACGGTTAATACTCAAATCACCTTCTAAAAATTGGTTATTTTCTAAAAATAGAAACTCCGCAACCAAAAGCCCCAAAATAGAATCACCCAAAAACTCTAATCTTTCATTTGACTTAATTAAATGTAAATTTTCGTAATCAATATTCCAATCTTTTGAAATTATGTCTTTAAGATTTTCTGTTATAAAAATATTTTTCTGTTTATTTTTAGCAACTTTTTCGAGTACATTTAAGAAAGATCTATGAATAAAAGCTTGTTCAAAAATAGAAATATTATTAATTTTACAACCAATAATATTTTCAATTTCTTTTATTTCTTTATCAGCAAAAAAGCCAATGTTTAG
>JBDNHS010000513.1:0-4978 GCA_041688685.1 Kapaibacterium sp. (SeqCode) | reverse complement strand
TTTCGCACAAGGTGCTTTAACAGTATATAATAGTTATACTGATAAAGTTACATCAAATTTATAAATACTTGTTCGGACTATCCAATAAATTCCAATAATAAAATAATTTAATAATAATATTAAATTAAAAATATGTTTGTTTAAAATTTAAAGTTTAGATAATAATTATATATAATGGATTTTAGATATTTAGTTGAAACTAAAAATGAATTTAATAATTTTCTTTGTAGTATTCTGGTTCCTCATTTATATAATGGAATTTCTGGTATGTTAGAATATTCAATACATACATATAATATGCTAGAAGAAAAACAAAAAAAAAATAAAAACATACAAAATCCCGGAATTATAAATATTTTTAAAATGTGCTTAAATGACGTTTCAGGTATCAATAATTATGAAATTGAAAATGAGTATAAGAGAATAAAGGATAAATCGGGTTGTGCTGAATGGTTTGATAATTTAATAAAAGCCTCATTTAAAAGCTATGTATTATTTTTAACATGGGATCCTACAACATCAAATTCTAAATATTCAGAAAATGATTTATATGACAAAATATCTTTAAAGGATTTTATTCACAAATGTTATATTGAAACATGTGAATATTTTAAGGAAAATCCAGAAATTTTTTTAAAAAAGGGTGCTAAAAAAGAAATTTATGATATAATTAAAAATTGTATTGAAACTGGTATTAGAAAAACATTGCCTTACAACGAAATTATTCAAGAATATTTAAAAATAAATTTTATTTCTTCTACTGAAGATAAAGAAAAAAATAAAAAAGAACTTGACAATATTAAAAGTTTATTATTTACAATAATGTCTCAAAATAAATATGGAGCAAGACCTATTGGAAAAGCACTTGTTAGTGATTCTTCTGATGACAAATATAATAGACATCAACAGAATTCAGATGCTGGAAAAATGGAATTAGAAAAATTTATTGACATGGAAAATAATAACCTGAATAATAATCATATAGGAAGTAGGTCAATAAATAAATCGTCAGATAATTCTGAAAATAAAGAAATTTTTAGACCACATTCTGCCACAAATTCAAGACATAATTCACTTAAAAGTAAATCAAATTCTGTTTCAGATACTTCGGATGATTTTCAAGTTCCATCCATAGAAAATAATTTCCCGCACAATGTACGAAATGCCCAATCACCACATTCTAATAATTCTAAATCAAAATCAAAATCCAATTCAAAATCCGATTCAGAATCTAATCCAAATATCAAACATGAAAATTTAAGCAAAACTAGCAGAACTAAATCACATAATTCTAGTCAAGATTTAGAACATCAAGAAATAAATCAAAATGGTGGAAATATAATGTCAAGTACTCAAATAATGACACGCTCTGAAGCAAAAAAAAAAGAATTAGAATTAGAATTAGAAATGAATAAGATAAATACAACTAGTGAAACAAGTGAATCAAATAATAAATTAAATAGTCCAATACCCATTAGAAAAACACATACGGATAGAATTTATGATGATATAACTCCACCAATTAAAATGTCAGGTGGAGATATTTCAAAAAGAAAAATTCAAATAATAAAAAATAAGTCTAACTCTATACATGATAAAGTAAGCAATATGAATAATTATTTTAATAATTTAATGAGCAATTAAATTATTAAAATAAAAATTTATATTTACTATTTATATAAATAATAAATATAAATGGGAGAAGATACAATAGATTTTTGTAAACAAATTATGATAAATCACACATTAATAATAATTTTATGTTTATTCTTAATTGTTTATATTGTAATTAACTATAGTGTGATTAGTGAAGGAAATATTTATAGGGGCAATTTGCCGAAATCACTAATAATTACTGGAGTAATCTTTTTGATATTATATGTATTTGTCATATGGGAAGAAGATAATAATGAGTTAGGAGCACAGGATGAAATTGAATTTATTCCTAAATATAAAATAGTAAATAAAATTAATATAAAAGAGAATACTTCAGAATCAGCAAATAAATCACAACCTGAACTTATGATTAAAAATAAATATAATAATAAATATGTTAAAGAAAATTCAAGTAATAAACAAGAAAATTCGAATATTTTCGTTTCGCAAAAAAATAAGGCAAAATTTGGGATTAAATTTTAATTTTTTTTTAATTAATAACTGTATATAAACTATAAGCTATGAGCAAAGTTAAAGCTGTTAGACTCGATGGAAACAAGTCATTGCCTATAAGAGAATTTAAATTAGAATCAATGTGCGAAAATCCAGCAATAGTTATGATAGCAAAGCGAGCTAGTGGAAAATCTTGGGTTTGTAGATCTATATTAAAACATTTTAAAGATATTCCTGTTGGGATAATTATCGCTCCCACGGAAAAAATGGCAACTCCACCATTTTACTCAGATTTTTTTCCAGATTCATATATTCATTACGAATACAAAAGCGAAACAATCGAAAAACTATTAGTTCGTCAAGATATTATGATAGAAAAAAAAATAGATAGGCAAAAAGAAGGTAAGGACATTGTTGATCCAAGAGGATTTATTTTAATGGACGATTGTCTTAGTAAAAAAGGTTCTTGGATGAAAGATCAACCAATTATGGAACTTTTATTTAATGGTCGTCATTATCAATTAATGTATATGTTAACTATGCAATTCCCTCTTGGTATTACCCCAGAATTAAGATGTAATTTTGACTATATCTTTTTATTAAAAGATGATTTTTATTCTAATCTCAAAAGATTATATGACCATTATGCAGGTATGTTTCCAACATTTGACTCATTCAGATTAGTATTTAAAGAATTAACATCAAATTTTGGTTCTATGGTAATAGTAAATCGAGGTGCTTGTGATAATTTTTTAGATAAAATCTTTTGGTATCGGGCTCAAAATGATTCAGTAGGAATGATAGGATGTGAACAATTTGTTAAACACCACAATGATAATTATAATAATGAATGGAAAAAGAATAAGAGGGGATTAGATATTATGGATATTGTAAATAAAAAAGGAAAAACAAAAGTTCCCGAATTTAAAATTGATAAAGTCGGTTATAAAAATTAATTTTTAATTTCACCACATTCACAAGAAAGTTTACCAGCCCGAGATTTTTTAAACTCCTTATTGTATATGTGATTTGTGTAAACGTCGTATGCTGTAAGTGGAACACTTAACATACCACAAATACTTGTTACGATTATTGGATGAACAATAAATGACCATCCTCCTTTTTGATTATATGAACAAGGAAAAATATGTGATTGTTCAGTACACCATTCTGCAATAGCACCTTGACGACTGGTTCCATCTATATTGTATTTATAATAACAAAGTCCACAATTAGTAATAAGAGAACCAAGTAAAATTTTAGGAGTCCAGTTATTTTTTATGATATTAATAGCTTTCATAGTTAAAATGTTTATAATAATTAGTATATTCTTAGTAATTATTATGTTTAAAAATCAATTTTTTACATTTGACTAATGTAAAATTTATCTATTTTATCTTTCTCTAAAAATATTATAAGAGAATCTGTATAACTTAAAAATATTTTATTAAATATAACCATATTTATTTTTTTATAAGATTTTATATTATTGATTAGTTCAAGTAATTGTTTTGCAAAATCGAATATATTTTTTTTGTAATCAGTATCTACTTCTCCTAATATAATGCCTGGACAATAATATATAATCCATGCACTTAACAATTGATGAGAATTTATTTTTATAAAATTTATATTATCTAATTTATTCCATCTGTAATAAATGATTAGAATTTTGTTAATTTCTAATATAACATTTTTTCTTGAAATAAATCTGGTAATATTATCAAAACGTTCATTAATTTCTTCTATTTCTGATAACAAAAATGACAATTTTTGTGTAGAAATATCATATAACTCAGTTATTGTTTCACTTTGTATAATTGATTTTTTAAATTTTTTTAGTAAAAAAGTTTGTTTTATTTTTTCTACTATAACATTAAAAGTTTTGCTCATTAATATAATAAAATTATAAAAAAAATATATATAAAATAATCTACTAACTATTTTATATATCACATGTATAATCTTGTATATTTTCTGGATTTTTATTTGCTTTAAAATTCAACTCGCAATCTATAGCCGATTCTTTTATAGCACGTTCAAATTCATTAACTAATCTATTTTTGCGAAGAGATAATTTATAAATATATTGATCAACAGTCTCAGGATCTTTATCATAAACTGATAAATATATATATACTTTTACAGTACGTTTTTCTTTTGGCAAATCTTTATGTGAACAAAATCTACTTGCCCGTCCAATTACCTGTTCTATACGTGGTAAATTCCAATATGGATCAATAATATGTACTTGTCTAACTCCCTTAAAAGAAACACCCTCTTTAATTGATGACGAACCTAATATTATTTTTAATTTGCTTCCATTGAGATTTTTATCCATATTAAATACTGTTTTTATTTCTTCTTTGTATGCCATATTTTCATTGCCTGACCAAATAGCAAATCGTTTTGTTCCTTCTCCATATTGCGCATAATCTTTGTATCCATATGCTTCTAATACTCTAATAAAACTTTTTAATCCTGCATATTCTCTAAAACTACTATATACAAATACTTTTCCTGTTGCTCTATTAATACGATTAATCATATTATGAAATTTTGTAGAATATATTTCTAATACATTTAATATTTTAAGTTTTGTAAATGAGTCTAATCCTTCATCACTTACTTTTTTATTTGGAAAAACTATATTTGAAACAAAACGTGTACCAATAAAAAAATTATTTGGTAACTCTGATACATTTAATTTTTTATTAACATGTCTTTTTATTCTATTTAATGTCGACGACGATTCATGACGCAATATAGATTTATACGATGTATATTGAAAATCTGACATATAGCAATTTACATATTTTATTTTCATTTCTGGAAATACATATGAAGGTGCACCTCTAAAATAAGATAT
>JBDNHS010000512.1:0-3814 GCA_041688685.1 Kapaibacterium sp. (SeqCode) | reverse complement strand
TACCTTTTCGGTCTTTGTCAATTCATAAAATCCACGACCAGCCTTAAACATTGCTCCTGTTGATGTAACAAAATCTTTAATTGATGATTCTCCGTCTACTTTTAATCGTTGAAATCGGCCAGTAGGAACCGGTACTTTACCTACAGGAATATTTGATTTTGATTTGGGTTTTGGTTTTTTAACCCCATCGTCATCTTCATCCTCATCTACAACCTCATCCAAATCATAATTAACAGTTATAGCTCTGCCCAACAATTTATCGAATGTCTGACCCATATTTTTATTATACGTAGATGATTTTTTCATTTGTTCTTCATGTTGTTCAAGTCCTGAAACATCGTCCATTGCATGTAAAAACACACCAATAATCAATTCAGGCATCATATAAAATTGGTCTAATAAAATATATTTACCATATTTATGAGCAGTAGCCAATGCTTTATAAAATGCAGAAGCTCTTGATATGTTTAAACTTGCACATTGTACAGCATAAAAACAAATATCCATTTCTGTTAGATATTGTAAACATTCTTTCCAATCAATTTTATTTTTATTAGCTGGAAAATGTGGCGGATGTGGTATATCGTCACCAATTAAAATTACTACTTTTTTTGAGTCTGGTCTCCAAGATAAAGACTTCATTGTATGCAGTGCTTGTTCACTGGCTTCTCCTCCATTCCAACCATTAACAACATTTTCCACAGTGGTTATAAAATTTGTTATAAGTACTTGGTCATTAGTAAAATCATTATGTTTAACTATGTATTGAGCTTCAGAATCGTAATCACCATGAGCTACAACCGCTACCATACAATCAAACATATTATTTGTAAATAGAGTTTTATTAAGATTTGTTAAATTTTTTCTCACAGAATTAAGAACAGGAGTCATGCTTCCAGTCGTATCAAAACATAAAACAACATCTAATTTCTTTTGAATCATAATTATATAATATTATATATGGTGTAAATTTTATATAAATTTTTTTTGTTTCCAATACTAAAAATTTAATTTATTTTTGGTTTATATATAAAAAGTATTATATCAATTACCGTTTTATATATAAACCACTAACTTATAATCGATTGACCATAGTACATCTCAAAAATGAAAGACATTCAAATTGTTAGTTAATTCGCAATAGAACAAGAGAAAAAACCCAAACTAAAAGAAAATAATATTATTTTAATGTTTTTATAATATGCATATATTACCTTGTATGGTCATATATTGGATAAAAATTGAAAAACATATAATATTATATATTTGTAATACAATTAAGTATATAATACTTATGAATAATTCACGTTGTTATCTAAACATATTATCAAAAACAGGTACTATTGTATCTGGTGAAGATTTTAATAAACATTGTAAGGATGAAAAATTTAATAAAATAATTAATGAAAATTATAGTTCTAATATTGATAATAAATTCTTTTATAAACTTGGATTAAATACAGATATACATAAATTAACTACAGATAGTTGTTCTAAAGGAGGATTATATTTTTCACATAATACTAACATTCACAATTTTTTTGGATATGGAGATTTACAAGTTGATGTTAATATTCCAAATGACACTAAATTATATATTGGAGATGGTAAACTGAAAGCACAAGATATTATAATATCTAATCCTATTTCACATACTGGTGTTGTTATTAATAAAATTAATAACATTATTAGTAGAGACGACGATGAAGATATAGAAAAAAATGATGAATTGGTAGAATTAGTTAAATCATTGAATAAAAAAGAATTATTATATGTAATTTTAATTAATTGTAGAATATTAAAAATATGTGAACAAACTGATGAATTATGTATGCAAGCTGTTAAACAAAATGGTTATGCATTAGAATTTGTAAAAAATCAAACTGATGAATTATGTATGCAAGCTGTTAAACAAAATGGTTGTTCATTAAAATATGTAAAAAATCAAACTGATGAATTATGTATAGAAGCTGTTAAACAAAATGGTTATTCATTAATATTTGTAAAAAATCAAACTAATGAAATATGCATGGAAGCTGTTAAACAATATGGTTGGTCATTAAAATATGTAAAAAATCAAACTGATGAATTATGTATGGAAGCTGTTAAACAAAATGGTTATTCATTAATATTTGTAAAAAATCAAACTTATGAAATATGTATAGAAGCGGTTAAACAAAATAGAGAGTCAATAAAATATATTAACAACTATTTTACATATTTTATAATATATCATAATTTAAATAATTAATTAACAATAAAATAGTTGTTAATTTGCATATATACTTTTATAATAGATATAATCATTAACTTATATGTATATTTTTTTATATTTTAACATATTTTTAATAGTAATTACTATAAGGGGATAAATAAAGTACATATGCTTCCACTAATTCATAATGTTTAGCATATATACTTTATTTATTTGCTTTTATTTAATTTATATTTTTAAGATGGTAAAACCTATAATGTAGATATATTGCAAAAAATTGATTTTTATAAATAATGGTGTTAATATTATTCATTATTATAAAAATCAGCCAATATATCAATTAATATGATTGAAGAATCAGAACTTAAAACTCATCAAGAGTTAGGAACAACTTAAATTATTCTTTACTGATGATAAAAGTCCTGGGTCTGATTTCTTTTTTCCGGCAGGAACTATTCTTTACAATAATCTTGTTAATTTAATGAGAAGCGAATATGAAAAGCGAGGATATCAATAAGTTATTACTCCTGTTTTGTTTGATAAGAGTTTGTGGGAGACATCTGGTCATTGGGAAAAATATAAAGAAAATATGTTTATTATTGAAAAACATAAAAATCATAATTCAGAAGAAGCAAGTGATGAAAATAAGACGATATAACTCTCATGTAAAGCTATGAATTGTCCTTCTCATTGTATTATGTTTAAACATATGAATTTATCGTATCGAGATTTACCATTAAGATTGGCTGATTTTTGAGTGTTGCATAGAAATGAATTTCATGGTGCATTAAAAGGATTAACTCGAGTTAGAAAATTTTCACAAGATGATGTACATATATTTTGTAGGATGAGTCAAATTGAAAAAGAAATTACTGATACAATTAAATTTATAAAGTTCATTTATGAAAAATTTAATATGGGATTTAAAGTTGGATTATCAACTAGACCAGAACAATATATCGGAACTATTGAGTTATGGAATAAGTGTGAGAATATTTTAAATAATGTTCTTACAAATAACTTTGAGAGTTATTCAATTAATGATGTTGATGGTGTATTTTATGGTCCAAAATTGGATTTCAAAGTTGTAGATTCTATTAACAGAGAATATCAATTAGCAACAATACAGCTTAATTTCAATTTGCCTGAGCGTTTCAAGTTAGAATTTAAGTCTGAAGATGGTTATGAAACAACCAGTTATGATTCATAGAGCAATTTTAGGTTCAATTGAAAGATTTATAGCAATATTATTAGAATCTAGACAAGGTAATATTCCATTATTCGTATCTCCTAGACAAGTAGCTATATTTACAGTTAATGATAGTAAAAATATGATTGATTATACACTAGTTGTAAAAAAATACTTAACTGATAATTGCATAAAGTATGTTAATTTTATTGATGAAAGAGATACTATATCTAACAAGATCTTAAATACAAAAGTTCTTCATTATAATTATATTGTAGTAATAGGAAATAAAGAAATTAAAAATAATACGATTAATATTAGAGGATTGGGAGAAATGTCAAGCGATGATTTTATCAAGAAGGTAATTGAAGAAATCAAAATATGATATACATTTTTATTTATTTATTTAT
>JBDNHS010000511.1:0-2923 GCA_041688685.1 Kapaibacterium sp. (SeqCode) | reverse complement strand
TTGAACTTCAAAATCTGACTCATCTTTTATTGGATTTTTATCTAAATATTTACCCACAATTTCTAAGACGGTATTTTTATTAAATTTATTCATTATTTTTATGTATGGAATACTATATTTGTTACTTAATGTAAAGTTAAATCTGGAAAATATAACATCTATATTATCAAATGTCAAATATTTCATTTTTATTAAATTTTCATAATTACTTAAAATAAATTCAGGGTAAAATTGTAACATTTCAATATATTTATTAAATGTTGCAATGCATTTCATTTTATTAATAATAAAAATATAAACCATTTCAATAAATTTGTATAACTTTTTTATATTATTACAATAATAATAAAGTTTTGAAATTCACGTGAATCCAAATTATTGACTATAATGTTCAAATTTTGAGTTATTTCTTTGTTTTTCCATTTATTAACATTAAAAATATCATTGAATTCTGAAATATTGGGAGGTATTTTAGAGTATTTAAAGTAATTTAGAATATTATTCGCCATTAATATAAGACAGTGTGTAATTATTACTAAATATTATATATTTATTATAAAAATCAACTTTTTAATTAGTGCCTTTCTTAATCTTGAGTGTTGGTTTTTCTTCCTCTTCATCATCCTCTTCATATTCATCTTCATCTTTATCTTTATATTCTTCTTCCTTAACTAAATCTATATTTACTGTAGATAAATCTAAGGAACCAACTAATTTATAAAATGATGTTGAATGGATATAATTTTTATTTGAATACATCTTATCCAAATTTAAACTTTTAATATAATTAATTATTACTTTAGCGCACATATATGGTGGAATTAAAAATTTACTTTTAGATGGGATTTTATCCACTGATATTCCATGATATGAGAGCCAAGACGGATCTACGAATACTGTGATAATACCTATTGATGCTAAAACTTGAGCATTAGTATAGAATATTTGTTTCCAGGCTGTTTTAGCCATATTTAATTCGATATGTTTTCCATCTTGTAATTTTCCTTCAAAAAGACTTTCATTCGCGTCCATACAAACAAATACAATATCTTTGACTTTATTTTTAGGGTTTGAAATATATATTTTTCTAGCTTTAATAATTTGTTGTAAGATTTTTATATATCCAAAACAATTCACCTTAAATCTTTCTAAAGCCAATTTCTCATCAAATGTATTAATATTTTTTGTCCAGATACTATGATTATTTTCTAATGTTTGATATGCATTAAACACCACACAATCCGCATTTAGTATTTGTTTCAGCAATTGAGAACTTATGTGTCCGGTAGTCAAATCAAATTTAAGATGGGATTTGATTTTAGGATTTCGTGTTGTTCTTTTTATATCAATACCCATACTTACTGCCTGATTAGCAATTATATTTCCAAAACCATTCACACCTCCAAATACAACCATATTTTCAATGGGACAATTATTAAATGTATTTTGTTGATAATATCCGGTTATTAGTTTATCACAAGATTTGCATACTAAATATTCTGTAATTTTTTTACAAACACAGCATTTATACTTACTATAGTAAGTCTGAGTATAAGGTGGAGATGTATCAACATTACAAATATTATTTAATTTTATTTTATTTCTCCAATATGGACGATAATCTACATCTGGTCTTTCTTTAATAATTGTTATATTATAATCAAAATATGTTTTAGCTCGGAATGTAAGTTTTTCAATACGAGACAAATTTGACCTTTCATAATAAAGAATAAAATTTTTATCTTTGTATCCTTTAACAAATCTTTCATTAATAATAAATTGTTGAGAATAAGGATGATATCCTACACAACTCATATCACAATCATATCCATCTAATACTTCATTATTAAAATTTTCAAATCCAGATGTAATAATTTGAATTTGTTTAGAAACATCATCTTTATTCAACATAAAACTGACATTTACACCAGTTTTTATTATATTTACTGGTTTGAATACCTTATTTACATCTCGTAAGAGCATTGGGGCATTTGTCGTATAAATATCAATATCATTAATTTCATCGTATATTTTATTAGAATATAAAGAACTAAGAACCAATCCAGGAAGCGAACCTCCTATATAAATATGGTCATATTTGGATACAAAATCTAATATTCCAATATCATGTAATATTGTCCTAATGTTATCATTATAATAAGAAGGAATTTTGGATAGAAAGTCCATTATATATGTTATTTAATAGTATATTTGTTATATTCTATTAAATTGTTATAAAATATCAATTTTTGTTGTTAATTTATTCCACTGTTAATTTCTGCCATATAATTTATTATATTTGGATGAACTACTAATGAATTCAATTTGTCATTTTTTATAAGAGTATCTAATTTATTATCAATTGGAGAATCTATTGGTTTAATTAAATTTATTAACTTGTCGATATTTGCGTTATTAATCAAATATGCAAAAGTACCTATAGTATATTTGTTTTTATCCACTGAATAAATATTATCTTTAATTTGTATTCCCGCATTATTAAATGTATTGCCTAAAAATAAAATATCAAAATCTAAACCATTAATAGAACCAATAATATCATTCAATTTTTGTTTGCCGTCATTATCAGATATAATATTAAAATCATCTTCCAATATTATTGAATATTTTTTTCTTTCAGCATTATTTTTTATAATATTGTAAATTTTATCATGGGACATATAACAACCAATTTCTTTACTCCTTTTTATGTTGAACATATCGCTAAATCCCAGTGCTAGTACTTTATTCTCTAATAATTCATTTTGATTTATGTTTATTCCATTGACCGCATCAATTATATTTATTTTTGCATTTGCATTTAATTTTTTATTTTGAGATGCGATATTAAGTAATCTATCCGGATTGCGTAAACTAATAACATAAAAATCTAGTTGTTCTACATCATTAGTAAAATATTCTT
>JBDNHS010000510.1:0-1212 GCA_041688685.1 Kapaibacterium sp. (SeqCode) | reverse complement strand
TGATAAGAGTGATGTGGTGCCAATTGCCAAAAAACTTAGTGAATTAGGCTATATAATTTATGCTACTTTGGGGACTTTTAATAAATTAGATAAAAATAATATTCCAGCGATTTTAATACCTAAAATTGGAGCAGGTAATCCAAATGTAGTTGAAAAAATCCAATCGGGTGATATTAGTTTGATTATTAATACTCCTTTGGGTAGAAAATCTTATCAAGATGATTTGCAAATTAGAGAAGCTGCATTATCTAAGAAAATATTGTGTATCACTACATTACACGCTGCAAAAGCTGCTATGGACGGTATGGAATGGTTACAAAAGCATCAAATTACTGTTTATGGTCCAATAAAAGATAGAGTTGTAATCAAATAATTATCATAGATATACTTTAATTTTATTTGTATTTATAATATTACAACTAAATTATTTCACTAATGAATATCAGAAAGATTAATATTTTTAAATTTAATAATCCCAAAATAAATTATATATTTGTTTTGGGATTATTATTCTATATTAATGCTTTAATAAATATTCAAATGTTTGCCAAAGATGTTATAACAAAAGAATACTCTAATTATCATAAAGTAAAGATATTTAATTATGAGAAGATTTCTAATAAAATATTTGAAATTGATTTCGAATGCAGTGAAAAAGATAATAATGACTTAATTACTATATTAAACGATAAGGAATTGGAATATCTTAACTTAGTGAATATAGATTATAAAGTTATCATTGAAAATTACAATATAAAACTTACTCAAGATTTAACTAAAGCAGGTAACTTTAATCACTATTTAGAAAAATTAAAGACAGAATTATTTAATAATAATCAAGTTAAAAATCAAAATTACTCATCAAATGATGAGCAGAAATATACCAATCTCAATGAGTTAATCTTTAAATCTATCCCATCTAATTTTAAATTTGGAAAATTTTATAATTATCATTTATTGGAAGAAATTTATGATAATTTTGACCAAATGCAAAAATTATATCCTAAGTTTATTAATAAGAGTGTGATTGGCTTTACTCATAATAAATTACCAATTTATTTATGGAATTTTAATTTCGGATTTAGCAAATTAAATAACAAAAAAGTATTATTTACAGCATTACATCATTCAAGGGAACCAATAACAGCATCTGGACTTATTTATTCTTTTTGGTGGCTATTAGAAAACTATAAGAACAGTGATGAAAAAATA
>JBDNHS010000509.1:0-3650 GCA_041688685.1 Kapaibacterium sp. (SeqCode) | reverse complement strand
TGCTTTTTCTATTTTATGCATAATTATAAAATGCTGTATTGTAAAACCTTTTACTTCCGAAAAAGTATCAGCAAGGTATGTGTAATCAAGTCCCAACTTTTCACTAATGTAGACAGAATAATTTTCATTTGGTAATTCATCAGAATGTTTAACCATTTCGATAATAACATTTTTAATTTTATCAATCAAAATTGCTTTTTTATCATTTAATAATTCTAAGCCCGAGTTTAAAAGCGAGGTTCTCAACTTTTCACTTTGTTTTGAAGTAATGTTTTCAAGAATTTCTACAACACCTAAATCAACAACTACATAGTGTAAACCAAGTGCTTTCAACTCTTGTTTGACAAGCATTTTACATCTTTGGCTCACCATATATTTTATATATATATTCATCAAACTCGATTATATTAAACAAAATTCTATACTTTTACGTTGCTAATCACTGTGAACAACGAAATTATCATCATCCACACGTTTCTACGGGAAATATTAACGTTTACAGCCAAATTATTTGAATTGACTTGTTAAATCTTTGTCCCTACGATATTACAAACGTAATATTATTAATATATTTTAATGATTATGAATATAAAATAATAATTTGATTAGTAAAATGTAATTTAATAAGTGAAATTATTATCTATTTCAAATAGTATTTCTAAATAATATTTCAAAACAATATTTCAAAATAATATTTCTAAACATCAAATGAAAATTTCAGGGATACTGCAGTATCAGAATTATCTAAAATGAAGAATCAAATAATTGGGATATTATTATAGAATGTTAATGAATTAAAATAGAAAAGAGGTTGTTAATTGTTTTAACAACCTCTAAAATCAAATAATAATATTATGAATTAATACCAACCGCCGCCTAATTTTCTATATAAATTAATCATTGCCAAAAACTGTTTTTTCTTTATTTCAATTAATTTCATTTTAGAATCCAAAGCATCTCTTTGAGTTAATAATACTTCCATATAATCCGCTCTTGCTGACTGAAACATTTGTTTTGATATTTCAGTAGATTCAATTAATTTATTTACTTCTTCATTTTTTAATTGAAAATTTGTTTGTAAATTATTTATTCTTGATAATTCATTCATAACTTCATTATATGCAATAAGAATTGTCTGTTCATATTCATAAGCTGACTGAATTTGTTTAGCAGATGCATTAAGATATTCTGCCTCTATTGCATTTCTATTTACTAAAGGCGATAACAAATCTCCGCCAATGGAATATAACATAGATTGTGGAGTATTTAACAAAAATCTTGGATTAAATGACTGATAACCTATTCCAGTTTTGAGACTTAAAGAAGGATAAAAATTAGTTTTAGCAACTTCAATATTTAACTGTGAAGCCATCAACTCCAATTCTGCTTTTTTAATATCAGGTCTATTTTGTAAAAGTTGAGAGGGGACACCACTTTGCATTAGATTAGTTTGCAATTCAGTAAATCCAATAGAATTTCTTTTAATTGTTTGTGGTATTCTACCAAAAAGAAAATTTATTTTATTCTCAACTTCAACTATCTCTTGTTTAATTGTATAAATTTCACCCTTGTTTTTCAATATTTCAGCTTCAAATCTTTTGACTGCAAGTGAAGTACTTCTAGCTGATTGTTGTAATAAGTTTATTATTTCTAATACACTTTGTTGAATTTCAATATTTTTTTCAACTGTTATTAATTGATTATCAAGTGCTATAAGTTCATAATAAGAATTTGCAATTTCTGATACTAAATTAGTTACAAGGAATTTTTTACCTTCTAATGAAGCTAAATATTCCATTATAGCTACTTTTTCTGCATTTCTTAATTTTTTCCAAATGTCTAACTCCCATGAACTATACAAACCAAATTGAAAATTTGTAAAAGGTGAGGGAAATTTTGCTCCATCTTTAATAGTTAAATTTTCTTCAACAGCACCGGTTCTTGTATAATTACCAACTTTATCAACCTCAGCATTAGTTCCCGCTTTTATAAAAGGTAAATATTCACCTCTTCTATTTAGTATTTCATTATTAGAGACACTTATTTTTTGTAATAAAATGTTTAATTCTTTATTATTAACAATTGCAGAATCAATTAAATTTTTCAACTCTTGATCTTTAAAGAATTCTTCTACAGGTAATTTTGCTGAATTTAAGGTATCTTCAGAACCTTGAAAACTATTTGGTAATTCTTTATTTGCATCTTTAAGTGTAATAGTTGGAATTCCACAAGATTGTACAAATATTATTAATATTAAGATTAATATGTTTGAAAATTTCAATAAACTAAAGTTATTAATATTTATTTTCATTATTTTCCTCATTATTTTTTTTATTAAATTCCTTATCATCTTCAGATTCACTGTAATCATAGCCTTCGGTTAATGGTTTGAAATCTTCATCTTGAATTAATGATTTACCTTCAGCTAACTTTCCAAAAATGTAATATAATCCAGGAATTATTATTACTCCAAATATAGTTCCAAATAACATTCCACCAAGTGCCGCAGTCCCAATTGTCTTATTTCCAATTGCACCAGCCCCAGTGGCTCTTACAAGTGGAATTAACCCAGCAATAAATGCAAAAGAAGTCATAAGAATCGGTCTAAATCTTACTTTCGCACCTTCAATTGCAGCTTCGAATACTGTCATTCCTTGTTCATGCTTTTGAACTGCAAATTCAACTATCAAAACCGCATTTTTCCCTAAAAGCCCGACTAACATAACTAAAGCTACTTGTGCATAAATATCATTTGCCAACCCAAATACTTTTAACAATAAAAAAGTTCCAAATATTCCAGCTGGTAATGACAATAACACCGCAAACGGCAAAATGAAACTCTCATATTGCGCAACTAAAACAAAATAAACGAATATAATTACTATTGAAAATATTATTATAGCTTCATTTCCTCTTCTTGCTTCATCATAAGTAAGTCCTTCCCAATCAATATCATATCCGTGTGGCAAAGTCTTTGCAACTTCTTTAATTGCTTTAATTGATTCTCCAGTTATATAACCTTTTGTTGGTACTGCTCTTATTGCCGAAGAATTATATAAATTATAACGTGTGATTTCATTTGGTCCTTGCAATTTTTTTAGTTTCATAAATGCAGAATAGGGAACCATTTCGCCTTTATCATTCTTCACATAATAATTTAACAAATCGTTCTTAAATCTTCTGAATTTTGGGTCTGCTTGAACATATAATTTGAAAAAATTATTAAATCTAACAAAACCTTGCTCATAAGTACTACCAATTAATATATTCAAATTCTCAATAGCAGCCGAAATAGTCACACCTTTTTGCTTTGCCGCTTGATTATCAATTTCTATCTCATATTGAGGATAATTAGCAGCATAAAAAGTAAATAATCCAGTTAACTCTTTTCTTTTAGATAAATCTTTCATAAAAATTTTATTAATTCTATCAAATTCGTGATAATCTTCACCATTTGTTTTGTCTAATAATCTTAAAGAAAGTCCACCAGCAGCACCATAACCAGGAACTGCAGGAGGTTCAAAATATTCAATCACTGCACCAAAATCTTTAGAGGCGACCTCTAATTCTTCTATTATTTCTGTAACTGTATGTTTTCTATTTTCCCAACTTTCTAAATTTATCAAACAAGTACCAGCATTAGAACCTCT
>JBDNHS010000508.1:0-3541 GCA_041688685.1 Kapaibacterium sp. (SeqCode) | reverse complement strand
TAAAGACCACCGTTTTCTAATTTGATATATTTATCGTGATTTATAGTTCCTCTGATAATACTTACACCCATAGTTGTCAATATAATTATACCAACAATTACGTGAAAAGTATGAAGTCCTGTCATAAGATAATACAACCCAAAGAATAAAATCTCTCCTTCTGGTCTTTCTAATAATTTTTCTGAGCCAGGGTAAATTCCATGATGGATTTTATATCCCCATTCAAAATATTTATTTATCAAGAATCCAAAAGCACAAGCTATGGTAATACCTAAATGAATAAGAGATAATGTCGTATTTTTCTTTCTTAAAGCCAATATAGACAATGCCATTGTCAAACTACTTGTAAGAAGAATGACTGTATTAGTAGCACCCAAGACTACATTTAATTCTTGAGCACCATCGTGAAAACCTTGCGAATACCAAACTCTGTATGCGAAATATACGAAAAATAATCCACCGAATAAAAGAACTTCGGTAAATAAAAACAACCACATTCCGAATTTAGATCCTTCATCATCTCTATGAACGTGGACATGTTCTTGAGCATGAGCATTGGCATTTATATCTTTTATATTTGTTGTTGTAGTACTCAATGTGATTTACCCTCCTCAGCGTCAGGATATAAATATGGTTCTGTAATACCAGTTGGGATTTTATCAAAGTTTAACAAAACTGGCGGTGTATTAGTATGAGTCCATTCCAAAGTAGAAGCTCCCCATGGATTATCACCAGGTCTTTTACCTCTTTTGAGTGCAACATATAAATTACCAAACATTAGCAATATACCTGCAATCAAAATCCAAGAGCCAACAGTAGCAATTATGTGATAAATTTGAAATTCTGGTAAATAATCATAATATCTTCTAGGCATACCTTGAGCTCCCATAATAAACATAGGGAAGTATAAAGTATTAAAACCTACAAATAACAAAAATACTGAGATTTTAGCAACACCTTCATTATACATTCTATTAAACATTTTGGGGAACCAATAATGTAATGCTGCAAAGAATATAAATACTGCACCACCAAACATTACATAATGGAAATGGGCTACTACGAAATATGTATCGTGTAAATGTATATCAGCAGATATTGCACCCAAAACTAATCCTGTAAGTCCACCAATTGAAAAAATAAATATAAATGCAAAGACAAATAACATTGGAGTTCTTAATTCTATTGAACCTTTATATAAAGTAGCGACCCAGTTAAATATTTTTACACCGGTAGGAACACCCACCAAAAAAGTGAAGAATGAAAATACAGCTCTTGCTTCACCAGACATACCACTTGTGTACATGTGATGAGCCCAAACTAAATAACCAACTAATGCAATTGACATAGTAGAAATTACCATAGCCAAATAACCAAAAATTGTCTTCTTTGAAAATGTAGTTATGATTTCAGAAACAACACCCATTGCAGGTAGAATCATTATATAAACAGCGGGGTGAGAATATATCCAAAATAAATGTTGGAATAAAACTGGATCTCCACCTTTTGAAGGGTCAAAGATACCAAAACCCATTGTTCTTTCTAAAATTACTAAAACTATTGTTATACCAATTACAGGTGTTGCAATTATTTGCATCCAAGCTGTTGCATATAAATTCCAGCAAAACAAAGGCATTTGAAACATACTCATACTTGGAGCTCTCATTCTATGCATGGTAGTCACGAAATTAAGACCAGTTAGTATAGATGAAAATCCTAATATAAATGCTGCTGTGAGTGGTAGAACTACATCTGTACCAGTTCTAATTGAATAAGGTACATAAAAAGTCCAACCAGTATCAATCATACCATTACCAAAAAGCGTAGAACCCAAAGCTAACAAGCCACCAGTTACATAAAGATAATATGATAACATATTTATTCTTGGGAAGGAAACGTCTTCTGCACCTATTTGTATAGGAAGAAAAAAGTTACCAAAAACTGCTGGAATACCTGGAATAATGAACAAGAATATCATTATTATACCGTGCAAGGTAAAAAACGCATTATAGGTCTGAGCATCAACAATTGTTGGACCAGGTGTCAACATTTCTAAACGCATTAAAAACCCTAATGTTATTCCTATCAAAAAGAAAAATAACATAGAATAAAGATACATTACTCCAATTCTTTTATGGTCAGTTGTCCATACCCAACTCATTATACCTTTTTTTGTATCATAAAAACTAACGTGTGAACTGTTAGTAGTAGTATTTGACATAATTATGAAATCTCCCTGTTTTTATTGCTTCTGCCTTTTACAATTAAAAATGTGGCAAAAATGCCCACTGTTAATAACATTACAGTGCCAATAATTCTTGTTAAATTTAAAACATACGCACGACCACTTGGGTCATATTTAAAACACAAATCCAATAATTTATTTATAGTTGGAGATGATACTTCTCTACTTGCTTCGACAACTGACATCTTAATATTGAAAGGTAAAAATTTATCACCAAATTGATATCGAGTTATCCTTCTAGTAGGCGATAAAGTAATCAAAGCACCAGCGTGTAAGTAATCTTTTTTGCCATCTTTTTTGAAATAAAAACCTAAAGCTTTTGTAAGTTTTTTTATAGTTACACTATCTGCAGTTAGAAATCTCCACGCATTTTTAGGTAAATCTTTTCCGACTAACTTTCTATAATTATTTTGCCATTTTGCTGCCAAATATGGAGTTTCGTTATGATCAAAACTTATAGATAATGCTTGATATTCAACTCCTAATTTCATATCTGTTTTTGCCAAAACATCAGCAAAGCCATCTAAAAGTGGAGTACAAATACCCGGACAATTAAAATAAACCAAAGAGATGATTGTAGGTTTATTTACTATTTCTCTTAATGTAACAACATTACTATCTGCATCAAAGAACTTTAAATCACCATCAACTATACTATCCAACTTTTCATCAATACCTATTTCAATTTCTTTTGAATTCAAATTTACTAAATTTAAACTCAAAATTATATAAAGAAATATGTAAGTTATTTTTTTCATTATTTGTGTTGATTTTCAATTTGACAATTTAATTTGCATTAAATTAAATTATAGTTTTCACAAAATTATGCAAGTTACTGATATCAATACTGTTCAATTTATTAAATCCAACGTTGACACCATTAGTAAGTAGTGTAGAATTTATTATTTTAACAAAATTATCTTGGTTATCTCTCCAAGTTTGGTTTGTATTTAATATTTTCAAAAATCTTACTTTATCATCAATAGTTTTTTGAAATATATCATAACCTGCAACATCTTTTTTATTTTCTAAATTAGTAACAATATTAGTTAGTTTAAAATTATTTTCAGCGTTTTCTTTAGTGAGTAAAGAAATAGATTTTTCAATAGAGATTTGATTATTAGATTGTTTCCCAGCTGACAAACTATAAGTTAAATCTAAATCACTCAATTCGTCTTCTTTGACATCGGGATAACCGCTTGCCAAAGATCTGATATAATAAATAAGTGCAAATCTTTCTTCGATAGGTAATTGTGAGTATGAGTTCATACCATTTTTAATAATTCCTTCTTCAAG
>JBDNHS010000507.1:0-1521 GCA_041688685.1 Kapaibacterium sp. (SeqCode) | reverse complement strand
TAAATCATTGAATAAATCTAAAATTACTGGTGCAATTCTTAGTTCTGATGAGATTTTGAACATAAAAGAAAACTCAAGGACTTTTAGATTAGTAAAAAATTATTATAGAAATAAAGAAAATGGATTTGAGAAAATAAATAATTTTCTTTCAGAGGTTTATGAAAATAAACTTTTGGAGAAGCATATAGATGATGCTATTGATGAAAATGGAAATATCAAAGATAATGCAACAAAAGAATTAGCAAGAATTAGATATGAAATCAAATCAAAATCTGGGTCTCTTAAAAATAGAATTGAAAAAATATTAAAAAAAACGATAGAAGAAGAAATTGTAAGTGAGGACTTTTATACCGTAAGAGAAGGTAGATTTGTTATACCAATAAATATATCTCATAAAAAAAGGTTACCAGGTATTATTCATGGTTTATCTCAAACTGGGACTACAGTGTTTATTGAACCTTCAGAAATTATTGAAACTAATAATGATTTATCAATTCTAAGAAATGAAGAACAAAGAGAAATATACAGGATATTAGAAACTTTATCAACTGAAATAGGAACATTCGCCGAAAGTCTTTTGTATTCAACTAATATATTTGCAAAATATGATTCTTATTTGGCGAGAGCTAAATACGCCAATATTAATAATGGATTCAAGCCAACTATAAATGATAAAAAAAGTAAATTGATTTTTGATAAAATCTACCATCCTTTGTTAATAAAAAATTTGGGCAAAGACAATTCAATACCTTTATCAATTAAATTTGATTTTGATAAAAGAGGGCATCTTATATCTGGACCTAATGCTGGTGGAAAAACAGTTGCACTTAAAAGCATTGGGCTGAACTTAATAATGGCATTGAGTGGAATTTTTCCAATTGGAGAATGCGAAGTTTGTTATTTAGATGTATTTACATCCATTGGTGATCATCAATCTATAATGAATAATTTATCTACATTTAGTTCTCAAATTAAACAGTTGAAAGATATTGTAGATAATTCTGATGAAAACAGTTTGGTATTAATTGACGAAATTTGTTCTGGTACAGATCCTCAAGAAGGTGGTGCTTTAGCTCAAGCTATTTTAGATTTGTTTATAGATAGAAACCTATTTTTTATTGTTACTACTCACCAATCTTCACTTAAGTCTTATGCTTTAAATAAAAATGAGATAGAAAATGCTTCTTTGGAATTTGATGCAATAAAAATTAAACCTACTTATAAATTTCTATCTGGAATTCCAGGAAATAGTTATGCTTTCCATCTTTCAAAAAGTTTTGGATTTTCAGATTATATTCTCAACAATGCAAAAGCTTACCTGGGTGACAGGCAAAATGATTTGGAATTGAACATTGAAGTAATTTCTAAATTTAGAACAGAAATTGAAAATTTAAAAACTAATTTAGAAAAAGATAAATTAATTTTAGAGAATAAAATTAAAGATTATGATTTTAAAAATAATGAAATCAATATTAAAAAGAAAAAAATTATAGATGATGCAAGACAAGAAGCTTTTGAATT
>JBDNHS010000506.1:0-5297 GCA_041688685.1 Kapaibacterium sp. (SeqCode) | reverse complement strand
GTAGTTTCTTCTTGAATTCCACCAGAATCTGTAACAACAAATAAAGAATTTGCCATTAAATTTAAAAATCTAAGATAACTCAAAGGTTCTAATAAATATATATTTTTATTGTTTTCTAAATCTAATTCTTCAATTAAATTATATTTTTTTAGATTGGAAAATGTCCTTGGGTGAATTGGAACAATAAATTTATATTTATTTGAGTAATCAGACAGAAATGTAAATAGCATTGTTAGCTGTTCTTTTTCATCAACATTAGATGGTCGATGTAAAGTAACTAACACAAATTCATCCAATTCAAGAAGTTCTTTTTTAATTATTAAATTTTCTTCTAGAATAGATAAATAATTAAATGTCAATGCTTTATCTAAATTACTTACCAAAGTATCTATCATTGTATTACCAACTAAATACAATTTAGATTTATCTTTATTCTCATTTATCAAATTTTCTAGACCAGATTTTTCAGTAATAAAATAATAATTACTAATTGCATCAGTAACTAATCTATTTATTTCTTCAGGCATTTCATTATCGTAGCTTCTCAGTCCAGATTCTACATGAGCAACTTTAATTCCTAACTTAATTGCAGTAATAGAGCATGCTAAAGTTGAATTTACATCACCAACAACTAAAACTAAATCTGGCATAGTTTCTAATAAAACTTTCTCAAATTTTATCATTATATTAGCAGTTTGTTCGGCATGACTTCCTGAACCAACGCCAAGAAAAAAATCAGGAGTTGGTATCTCTAAATCATTAAAGAACGCATCTGACATTTTACTATCATAGTGTTGTCCTGTATGGACAATTAAATGTTCGATATTTTTATAGTTTTTTAATTCTTTAGCAATTGGAGCAATTTTCATAAAATTTGGTCTTGCTCCGACTACACTTAATATTTTTTTCATATTTAATAATCTGTTTTAATTTAATTATAAAAATTATTTATCTTCTATTATTATAATTAAGTTTATAATAATTTTGATATTCACCAGATTTAATTTCATTAATCCAAGTTTGATTATCTAAATACCATTTTATTGTTAAATCAATTCCATCTTGAAATTCAGATTTGGGTGACCAATTAAGTGATGTTTGGATTTTATTAGAATCAATAGCATATCTTCTATCGTGTCCTGGTCTATCTTTAACATAAGTAATTAAATCTAGTGGTTTATTTAATGAATTTAAAATTAGAGTAACTATATCTATATTTTTTATTTCATTACTTGCACCAATGTTATATACCTCCCCATTTTCCCCTTTTTCGAGTATATCTAAAATAGCAAGATTATGATCTTTGACAAAAATCCAATCTCTTACATTTAGTCCATCTCCGTATACTGGGATATTTTTATTTTCTAAACTATTAGAAATAATCAAAGGAATAAGTTTTTCAGGGAATTGTTTGGGTCCATAATTATTAGAACATCTTGTAATAATGACTGGAGTATTGTAGGTATGAAAATAAGACAAGGCTATAATATCGGCAGAAGCTTTTGTTGAAGAATAAGGCGAACTAGGGTTTATATTAGTTTGTTCTGTAAAAAAACCTACATTAGACAAACTGCCATATACTTCATCAGTAGAAATTTGGATAAATCTTTTTATATTAAATTTCCTGCTTACATCTAATAAATTAACAGTACCATTAATATTGGTTCTAACAAAATTACTACTTTCTAATATTGATCTATCAACATGAGTTTCTGCAGCAAAATTTATTACGGAATCTACATTATTTTCTTTTATAATTTTTTCAATTAATTCTCTATCACAAATATCACCTTTTATAAATTTATAATTAGGATAATTATCCCCTATCCAATTCAAATTCTGTAAGTTACCTGCGTAAGTTAATAAATCTAAATTAATAACGTTATATTTTCTATTAGTTAATAGTAATTCTATAAAATTACTACCAATGAATCCAGCTCCACCAGTAACTAAAATGTTTTTAATTTCATTTTTTGAATTATATGTTATATTTTCCATAATTTTTATTGCTACTCCAAATAAGACATTTCCACTTCTTTTCCACTCAAAAGTATTGCAACTGCTACTAATGAAGGTAAAGAATCAGAGTAAGTTTTAATATTAACATCACCACTTATTCCATCAGATAAGTAAGGATTACCAAAAAAGATATTGATTTTTTGATTTTTATTGGAATTGAGCATAATATTTGTAATTATTTCCAAAGAAGTTGAGTTTCCTATATCATTGTTATAAGCCATTGCTTTGTAAAAGTAACAAAATATAAATATATCCTTTTCGCCCAAATCTTCTTTAAGTCTAATAATTTCTTCATTTGAAACTTCTGAATCCAAAAATCCAAAATCTAAATCATTTTCTAAATTTGTTGCCAAAAAATTAAAGAAAGAAGATGCTTTTTCAATATCTTTATCACTCTGAATAAAAGCAAAAATTGCAATTTTCTTTGTTTCGTTAATTGGAATAATATTAGGATTATTAATTTTTAAATCCAAAGTTTTAATAGCAACTTTTAAAGCCAATTTTTGACTTTTTTCTATCAAACTATTATATTTTTCTATATTTGGTTTAATTTCTGATATTGAGTAATCATCTTTTAGTTTGTCAAATTTCAATAATGATGAATTAATTAAAGTTTGATAATTAGTATTATGTTCAGTTCTACTATTTTCACTATTCTCATCATTACTGTATAATTCGTTGATTTTATTGATAGCATCCAAAGGATTTTCAGGCATTAGTAATATGTCAACACCAGCAATAATTGCTTTTTCAATTGCTTCAAAAGTAGTATAATAATTCTTAATAGGATTCATATTCAATGCATCAGTAATTACTATTCCATCAAATTTTAAATCATTTTTCAAAAGACCAGAAATTACATTTTTTGAAATTGATGCAGGAATTGCATTATTATCAATAGCTTGAATATGCAAATGACCTATCATTATTGAGTCTATGTTCTTTTTGATATGCTTTACAAAGGGTTCTAATTCTAAATTCTGAAATTCGGTTATAGTTTTGTTTAATGTTGGCAAATCTGAATGGGAGTCCACAGAGGTATCTCCGTGACCAGGGAAATGTTTGATTGTTGTTATAATACCAATCTCTTTATGACCTCTTACAAAGCTTTCAGAATGCTTTTCTACAATATCTTTGTTTTCACCGTAAGATCTTATATTTATTATCGGGTTATTTCTATTTGAATTGATATCCACAACTGGTGCTAAATTCCAATGAATTCCCAAAGCTTTTATTTCTAAAGCAATTTGTTTGGAAATTTCATAAGTAAAATCTAAATCATTATAGTTTCCTAAAGCCATATTATGAGGAAAAGAGTTTCCATCTTCTAACCTCATAGCAGTCCTAAATTCAAAATCAGCCATAAAAATTAAATGGTAATTTTTATCAACATTTTGAGAATACTTATTGAGAAAATTTATAGTTTCAATTGTATTTTCAATATTTCCTTCGAAAATACAAAAACCACCTACATATAAATTGACTAAATTGAAAATGAAGTTTTTATACTCCTCATCTTCAATAAATTTATTAATTTCTAATCTAGGAATAATTAAATTTGCTGGCTTAAAATTCATTTTAAATATTTGAGATTACAAAAAGTTTTCAAAATCATTGATTTTTTGTATTAGAATTTCTGGTAATTCTATTGATTTTGAATTTATTTTATTTACATATACCAAAGTAGAAACTGCTTTTAATATTAGTTCGTTATTTTCATTAATTATCAAATTATAAAATTTTATAGAGCTTTTTCCAATTTTAGTGATTTTCGTAAGTACTTTATATTTTTCAGGAAAAGTGAGTGATTTAAAATAGTCAATTTGTGAATTTACAGTCATCAAAGGAAAACTCTTTTGGAATAAATCATTGGTTTTGGGTAAACCTATTGTAAATAAATAATCAGTCCTTGCCCACTCTAACCAATATAAATAAGATAAATTATGTACTACATTAAAACTATCTACTTGGCTAAATTTTACATCATCTTCAAAACTATGTCTAAACATATTTAAAATATTTTTATAATTCTCTTTTAAATATTTATAATTATTAAATTCTTCTTGTTCTAATATATCTACCATCAACTTATTTTAAAGTGGTTTATTTACTTATTATTTTTCATTAATTAAATTGTCGCTTACTTAATTTGTTTGTATTTATTAAAGAACAGTAAAATACTATTTTTATATTCTTTATAAACAATTTCTAATTTTTTTTTTTCAAAATCATTTTTAGATTTTACATAATTATTTTGTAAACTAACAATTTCCTTAGATTTGCTTATCAAATTATTTATTTCTTCGATAGTTTTTATTTCTGATTCTTTCTTTGGAGAAAATCTACTCATCCAATCGTAGTATTTATCAAATGATTCATTTAACTCGTTGAGAGATTTAATGGTTTCCTTACTAACTTGGTCATTATTTTTATAATTATTATAATTGTTTTGTAATAAATTGAAATTACTATAAGTTAGATATAAGTTATGACAAATTAATTCAATTATTAATTTTTTTTCAGTTGAGTAGTTTGAAATAGTATCTTGGTTAATACTTGATTCTATTTTACCTTTAATAATTTTAGCTGTTGGTTTTTTTTCGGCAAAAAGATTAATATTTACAAATAATAATATAACCAGCGTTATTTTTGTTTTATTTTGAATCAAACAATTCATTTTGTTCTCCAATATCAGGAATTAAATTTTTAATAAATGTTTTTCTATGAATTTCCAAATAACTAAATTCCAACAAAGCTGTAATATGCTTTTTGGTAGCATAACCTTTATGTTGTGCAAATCCATAATTTGGATATTTATTTTCATATTCAGTCAAGAAAATAGCATCACGAGTAACTTTAGCAATAATTGAAGCTGCACCAATAATTATTGATTTTGAGTCACCTTTAACAACTAATTCAAAAGTATCGTCTTGGCTTCTGAAATACCTATTACCATCTACCAATGTAAAGTGGTCCTTGTGCTTTGAAAAGTAACTTTCAATATCTTTAAAAGTGTCTAAAGTAGCTTTAAGAATATTAATTTGGTCAATAATAAAATTATCTCTAAAAGAACAATAATATTTTATATTTTGCTTTAATATTTTATTATAAATTTCAATTCTTTGCTTGTGATTTAGTAGTTTTGAATCTTTTATATTCAAAGTTTTTAAAAATTGAAACTCTTTTAAATCTACAATTATACCACAACTGACTACTGGTCCTGCCAAGGCTCCTCTACCTACTTCATCAATACCCAAAACATGAGTATATCCATTTTG
>JBDNHS010000505.1:0-12322 GCA_041688685.1 Kapaibacterium sp. (SeqCode) | reverse complement strand
TTAGATGCAAAAGCAGTATTTAGATATGATGAGAATGAATTAAATGGTTTAGTTGAAGCTAATCTTAATGTAGCAAGAACAAACAACCAAATTTCTGGTAATTGGTTCTTAGAACCTACTACAGTAAATACAACAAACAACATTTTAACTGTTGATAACATAAATGGTTTCGGTACAGGAACTAACTATGAATATTGGACAGCTTCAATTCCTGTTGTTGTAACTACAATTGAAAATACAAAAGGTTTGGCTGTTTCTCCATTAGTAGCTGGTAGACAAAAACAAGCTATATATGGTTTGAACTTCTCTGCCAATGGTACTGTAGATGTTAATAGTGTTAAATTCACTTTAAATAGAGATATAACATTAGCTAATGAATTTACAAATTACTTTTTGGTACGTTCAACTGATGATAACTACTCAACAACAGATGATAATACAACTTTAATCAGTGGAACTAACGGTTCGCCTGCTACTATTGCAGTAAGTGCAACTGGTGTAACTTTTACTGTAAGTGGTTTGACTACTGCGCAACAATTATCACAAGGTTCAAGTGTTAATTATTTCTTAGCAGTAGATATCTCAACTTCAACAAGTTCAGCAACTGCAGCGGTACAACCTTCATTTACTGAACCAAACATTTCAGTTACAAATGGTATCGTAAAATCAGTTACAGAAACTGGTACATCATATACATTCAAAGCTGGTATAATGGTTGATAAAATATCGAATGGCTTAACTGCTTCTCCACTAATAGCTAATACAACTAATAATGCTTTATTAGGTTTCCAAATGACAACTACTTCTGCTATAGCAGATGGATTTGACACTTTATTTGTTTCAACAAATTCAGATGTTACTTCTAAATTCTCAGCAGTAAGATTAGTTCGTTCAACTACAAATGATATTACAACAGGAACATTAACAACAGTAAAAACTGGCGTTATCAGTTCTACAGGTATTACGTTTAATAACTTGAATGAAGCAGGAACAACAGCAGCAAAATTCTATTTTGTAGTTGCTGATGTATTAGGTGGCGTTGATAGAAATACATCTACAGTAATATTAACAATTGCTGATGATGATTTGAACGATGATGCTAATGCTGGTCCAAGATTTGTAAATGCTTTGGGTGATGTTTCTTCATCATTCTCAAGTTCAACTTACACTTTTGACAAATCAACAGTAACAATATCTCAAACAACTCCATTAGTTACTCAAAATACTAACTTAGGTAGAGGACTAAATAGTCAACCTATTTACAGATTTACTCTAACTTCTGACAATTCAAATCCAATAACTTTAACAGAAGCAACTGTACACGCTACTTTAGGCGGTTCGTTATCAGCTTCTGCAATAGCTTCTTGGAGATTATGGAATGACGCAAACAATAACGATTACCCAGATGCTGGTGAGCAAATTGCTGTTGGTGTATATACTGCTGCTAATTCTCAAGGTAACTTGAAATTCTCAAGCTTTACAACTCCGCAAACTTTCTCTTCAAGCAGAAAATATATCGTTACTGCAAATATTACAAGTGCTGCAACTGTAAATGGTACAATTGCGCTAAACATAATTAGCCAATCTTATCTTAAAGTTAATAGCCCTGCTAAAGTAAATAGTTTCGCAAATTCAACTGGTAGTACTTACACTGTTAAGGCTCCTGGTGTTGCAACTACTGCTAAAATCGTAGGTTTATCAACTAATAATACAACTTCTGGCTCAAATGTTTCATTCACAGTACAATCTTTTGATGCAAGTAATGTTCCTGCTGCTGTAATCTCTGCTACTACAGTTACTTTAAATGTTGCTGCTGGTGCATATACATTTGGTGGAACACCAACTGGTACAATCTTAGGTGGAAGTAGTTTCTTATCTATTACTCCAACTGTAAATCACGCAACTGGAACAACATTAGCAACTGCAACAGCTACTTTAACTGGTGGTTTATCAGTTACAACTGTTGCTTCACCAACTTTCACAATATTTAAAACTGCTCCAACTACAAATGGTGTAGTAACTTTAGGAACTGTAACTTCATCTTCAATATTAATTTCTAGCTGGACTTCTGGTACAGGTGGAACTGGTAGACTTGTAGTTGTAAGTGCAAATACTCCTCCAGTTGCTCCAGTAAATGGTACAACTTACACAGCAAATTCAAATATTGGTTCTGGTGCATCAACTGCTCAAACTGGTGCTGGTTCATTTGTTGTTGCAATAGGTAATTCGGCTGCAACTACTGTTTCTGGTCTAACTCCTGGTGTAACTTATTACGTACAAACATTTGAATATGATGGTTCAGGTTCAACAATTGTTTATAACAGAACTCACAAAACATCTGTAGCTGCTAGTGGTTCTCCTGGTAACCCAGCATTCAAATCTACTTCTACAGGAACTGTTGGTGCATTAACTTTATTGACTGCTGCTAACATTTCTACTGATGTTGATGTAAATTCTAATATTACTACTATAAGTGAAGCTACTGATGGAAAATGGTTTAAATTTAAAATTAATTCAAATAGAAATAACTTCTATATTAGATTAAATACTTTACCTAAAAACTATCAAATTTACTTATATAATAACACTACTCCTACAGAAGTATTATTCAGAACTTCTGAAATAGCTTCTACTGGTAATGAAGTAGTTATAGTAAACAATGCTACTGCTGGCGAATATTTAATTAAAGTATTCGGTTCAGACAATGAACAATATAGTTCAAGTAACTTCGGTATTAAAGTTGTAACTAGTGCAAACAAAATTTTAACTTTAACTGAATAATTAATTTAATTAGTAATTTAATTAGTAATAATAATTACACAAGAACTAAAAATTCTAAAATCAAGGTGGGCTAAGGAATAGCCCACCATTTATAAAGAAATAAATAATTTAAAAATTAATAGCAAGGAATTAGAAATGAACTTCAAAAACCTAATCAAGCTAGCAAGAGGCGTCCAAGGATGGACAGTTTCTGTAGCCTTAGCGCTTGCACTATTTATGTTCGCAGGAGAAATTCTAGCTCAAAATAACTATGATGTATCTTTACGTCAAAGAAGAATGGGCGACCAAATTGGTGTAGAAATTTGGTTGAAAAAAGCGAATAGTGCAGCTCCTAGAGTAGGTGGTATTTCTGTTGCGGTGAACTATAATACTTCATTTTTGTCGCCAGCAGACCCTACGACTTATAGTAAACATCTTACTGACTCTATAGCAACTGATATAGATCAAACTGCTCCACTTCCTTTTACAACTATAACATCTTCATTTCATAGTGTAAATGGTTATGGTGCACTGAATACACAAGCTTCAAATAGTGGTGGCGTATTTGTAAATCAACTTGAAGTAACTTCTACATCTAACCCCAATAATGTTGGTGTTAATGTAAGTTCTGAAGGAAGAGGTACTTTCTTAGGTATACTTAGATTTGATATAATCAATGAAGCTACTTTAGGAAATAGTGATTTAACTAACATTATTCTTAACACTAGTAATATTGTAGGTGTTTTGGCTGTAACTGATGTTAATGGTAACAATATTACTTCTAACACTACTTTATTAGCTAACTCTACTTTGACTATCAAAGGTATAACTATATTAACTCCTAATAGTTCAAATATTGCAGTTAATAGAAATAAAACTTATGCTTCATTATCTACTGCTGGTTATCCAATCTATTTCGAAAGAAGTGGTTTGATTACTCCAGCAATTAGTAATGAGTATGGTTCTAATGTTTTAGCGTATGGTTTTGATTATTCTACTAACGGTGGTACAACTTGGTCAGCCGAATTTATGAGAGTCGCAGAACATAGAGAAACACAATCTGATTTAACATTAGCAACTACTTTGGATAATCACAGAAGTGGTTCTATTGTTTCTTCTACTGGTTCAGCTGCAGGTTATTTAATTACACAAGGTAATGGTTCTCAGTTACCAGTTTATTCTTCTACTGCCGGTTTCGGTGGTGTATTAAGAGTAATCTGGGATGATGATCCTAATTTTGCAGAAAGATCAGAAAGAGCCAGAATTAGAATTACTCAATTAGCACAAACACCAATATCAGTAAAAACTGCATCTATTGGTAATAGATTAATTCCATCTAATTCTCCTTTTGATATAAATGATTTTGATTTTGTATTATCTAGATTATTTTTCTTACAATTAGATGGTGCAAATTCATACCTAAAAACTCGTGATATTTACGAAAATGCAACTCAATTAACTGTTGAAGCTTGGATAAACCTAAATACTATTACTCCTGGTTCAGAACCAGCTTTAGTAGCTACTGGTCCTGGTGCTGCTACAAGTAATGGCGAAACAACTGGCGAAGGTGCTTGGATTTTATATCTAAAAGATGGTAAATTCCCAGCATTTAGAGCAAGAGAAGCCATCGGTGGTATTGGAAGAGGTGAAAATGGTGGTATTTATATCGCTCAAGTTGAAGATAGAGAAGCATTAACTGCAACAAGTGCAGCTGTGCCTATCGAACTTAACGCTGCTCATCCAGATAATTGGGTACACATTGCTGCAACTGTAAGTGGTGGTACGGTATCATTATATGTAAACGGTGAATTAAAAGACAGAAAAGTAAATAATAACGCTAATAACATCAGAATGGCTTATATGAAACACCCTGTTTGGATAGGTGTTAACCCAACTAATGGCATTGGTGCTGGTGATTATTTACACGCTGGTATTAAAGAAGTGAAAGTATGGAAAAAAGCATTAACTCAAGAAGAATTGAGAAGTTATACTATTGGTGTAGCTAATCCTTTTACAGTGCCTGCAAATGATAATAGAAGAGCCCTAGAATTATATTATCCTTTGGTTGGTACTCCTGATGATTTTGCAACTGATTTGACTCATCAAAACGGTGTAAATCCTGCTGGATACTACGTATTACCAGATATTACTGCTCCACAAAGTCAAATTCCAACTGAAAGATATCCTTATAGACCAGATAGAGCACATATTAAAATTACTTCACCATTAACTGGTGCTGGTGTTTCTAACCTGGAAGATAAAGTATTCCCAATCAGATGGGCATCTTATGGAATGGGCGACTATAATTCAAACACGGGTTTGAATAATAGTTCTGATTTAGTTGTTGAATTCAGTAGAGATGGTGGAATTTCATGGGCTCCTGCAGTCGGTGAATTAACTACTGGTTTAGGTGCAGTAACTCCTGCTTCTTTATTAAATCAAGTTGATGTAGAAGATATTGGTTTAGGATGGATTCCTTACCAAAACTCTACTTTGGCTGGTGCTTACAATGATTTACAAGCTGTAATACCTACTACTTCTAACTATTCTAAATCAGTAAGATTGAGAATAACTGGTTCTGCAGCTAAAAATCAAGGTGGTATTTCTAATACAACTGGTATATTTACTGTTGCTCCTCATTTTGCTGTTAAAAATACTGGTAATTCAGTAATTGAAATAGAAAATGGTTCAACTATGAATTTATTGGGTGGCGCTGCAATGTTAGAAGCTTGGGTTAGACCTTACAGATTCCCAACTACTGCAGAAGATTATTTCCCAATTATTAACAAAAAAGATACAACAACTGGCTTAACTCACTATGCTTTAAGATTATTATCTACTGGTCAAATTCAATTCGTTATGACTGATGAAGATGGTACAGTTAGAACTGCAAACAGTGATATTACAAAACCTGTTGTTGCTCCAAACTTACAAAACTTAGATTCAGCTTGGACACACGTTTCTGTGTTTATGAATTTATCTAATGGTAGTGGTGCTTCTTCAATTAAATTCTATATTGACGGTACATTACAATCTGCAGATTCAATTATGACACAATTAGGTTCTAACGTGAATCCTAACGAAAACAATACTTTACCTGTTTATTTAGCTTGGGAGAAAAACACTACTGATTTAACTAGTAAATTCTTCATAGGTGAATTAAGAGGTTTGAGATATTGGAACGGTATCCCTGGTAATGTTTCTATTACTGGTAACGAACCTTCTGCATTAACAAACTTTGTTAGAGGTGCTGCATTAGTTAGATCTAATCAATTATCTTCAACATCAAGAGCAAATTTAACTGCCTCTTTTGATATGGATGGTGGTTCTTTCTTTGCAAACAATTTTGAATTCAAAAGTTTATTCTCTGGTACTTCTTCTGGAACTCCAGTTATTGATTCTTTGAATGCTGAAATAGTTTCTAACAATGGTTTGAGTTTTGTTGCTGCCGAACCTTATATCAAATTAGTTGAACCTTTATTCCAACAAGAAGTATCTAATACTACTACTGACCTAATGGTTAGATGGACTGGGTTTGATTTTGATAGAGTTGACTTTAATACTGGTGACAACACAATATCAAAAAATTCAGATTTAGAATATTCTGTATTTGGTGGCGGTGGTACATCTTCTGCAACTTATAATCCAACTTCTAGTGATAATGATAACGTTGCTTTTGTTGATGCATTTACTTTACCATTATCTACTACTTATATGTTCCAAGGTGTTAGTATGGCACCAAATATTCAGTTTGCTGGTTTATTAGATGTGTCTAAATCTGCAACTAATGGTACTACTCAATCTAGATTATCAGCTGTAAAAACTGATGCAAGATTAAGAATGAGAGCGAGAGCTACTGTTAATACTTTAGGTACTAATGAATATACTACTTTCAAATCTTTAAGAAATCAAGGTCCTTTATTCTCTATAACACCTGCTTCAAACTTTACTGTTAGAGCGTTGTTAGAGGGATATCATAATGGTGATGCACTTTCATTCAATGGACAAGTAGGTAATACTTTCGCCACTAATGGTGTTAGAATTACTCTTTACAGAGATGCAAATGGTGTACCTGGTACTTTAGTTGCTACTGCTTTATCATCAAGTGATTATGCTTCTAAAGATCCTTTAGACCCATTAAATGGTCCAAGAGGAGTTGATGGTTCTGTATTTGGAAATATCAATTTCGTATTTACTGATGTTGCAGATGGTAACTACTTTGTTGTTCTTGAACAACAAAACCACTTACCTGTAATGTCAAGATTTGCTGCTCCTTTTACTTTTACTGGTGATAACTTATCTACTTGGTCAATCGAATCAGGTTGGGATTTCCAAAATTGGAGTGGTGATTCTACAAATGTATTATTATCAACTGACTTATTACCTGGCGGAATTGGAACAAAATTCTCAGCCTTTGGAAATAGCCAAACTAACGCTGCATTGACTAATTATGGTACTACTGGTTTGAGATTCAATGATGGTCAATCAGGAAGTACAGCTTCTAATCAATTAGCTGGTTTAATTGGTGGTGATGTTGTTCGTGATGGTAGAATTAATACTTTAGATCGTGTGAAAGTTAGATTGAATAATGGTGTTGCAAACGCATTTTCTTCTGACGTTACTGGTGAAGGTGTTGTAAACGCTATTGATAGAACTATCGTTGATAGAAATGCTGGTATATCTTATTCTTTAGCTTCATTATACCCTGGCTTATATGGTCCAACTAGCATCGCTTCTGGAGATATATTCGAAGGTGATAAAGATGCTCAAGATATGTTCAACAGATTATCTGAAAGCTCTCAAAATATGACTGAAGAAGTTAATTCAAAATTAGCTATCACTCAATCAAATGGTGCTTTTGACTATGTTGTTTCTGCTGAAACTAACTTAGACAAAGAAACTAATATGGTTACTTTGACAATGTTTATTGAAAACAATGGTAAAGCGTTTGCTCCTGCAAATTGTACTTTTGCTATTAACTATGATCCTAATGTATTACAATATGTTAACTTGACTGATATGCTTGCTGTATGGAATGATAACAAATCTGCTGGTTATACTGGTAAAATGTTCTCTGCACCATTAGAAAACTCTACTAATCCAATTCCAAATCTAAGAACTATTGAAATTGATTATGATGCGTTTGCAAGATTAGAGGGCGTTAATGTTCCAACTGGTAGAGTAAAAATTGGTACTTTAAACTTCGCAGTTAGAAAAGAATCATTTGAATATGCATTCAAATGGCACTCAAGTACTGCTGTTTTGACTACTAAAAACGAAAACGTTACTACTGATGGTAAATTTGTTGAAATCGTTCCAATCAATACTGTAAAAACTGCTTCTATCACTTCACCTAATGGTGGAGAAGATTTTAAAGCTGGTAAATCTTACCCTGTTACTTGGAATAAACCAAATCAACTTGCTACTGTTTTCGTTGAATTCTCTATCGATAATGGTAATACTTGGACTAAAGCTAACGAAACTGCAATCAATGTTATGTTAGGTACTTACGATTGGACTACTCCAATCATCAACTCAAATGAAGCTCTTGTTAGATTGACTGATGCTGTTACTGCTGTCGAAATTGATAGAACTGATAATACTTTTACTATCACTCCGGCTGCTAACTTCATCACTCGTCCTTCTGCAAAAGACCCAATTTATTTTGGTGGAAATATGGATGTAATCAAATTTAACGTTGAATTTACAACAAATGTAAGATTTGCATTCTCTGCAAACGGAAGTAATAACTGGGTGCCTCTAACTTCTACTGTTAATTCTGTTAATGGTCAAGTAACTTGGCAAGTACCTACTAACACTAATACTAAGAATGCTGTTGTAGCTATGTATGATGCTGAAACTAACCAATTCTTGGCTGTTTCTGAACCATTCAAAGTATTAGCTGGTAAAGTTACTTTCACTGCTCCAACTAATGGTGAAACACTTGAAGGCGGAAAAGTTGCGAAAGTTAGATGGACTTCTGAAAGCGTATTAAACTTCGATCTTGAATTCTCAGCTAACAAAGGTACAAGCTGGACTTCTGTTGAAAGAAACATTAATGCTCTTAAAGGATTACAAAACTGGACTGTAAATAATGTAAACACTAACGAAGGTATCTTAAGAGCTATCTGGAATAATGATGCTGATTTAGAATTCGCAAGAACTTCTCAATTCTCTATCGTGGCTGGTGGTAATACTGGTGTTGAAGAGAATAACTTATCTTTCAACTTAGGTAATACTTATCCAAATCCATTTAACTCCACTTCAAGTTTCGAATTTACTTTACCTTCTGCAGAAAAAGTATATGTTGAATTATACAACGCTGCTGGAACTAAAGTTGCTGACTTGACTAACGGTACTATGTTAGAAAATGGACAACATACATTAGTACTTTACGGTAATGACTTACCTGCTGGTGTATATTTCATTCACTTGACTGCTGGCTCGAACAATGCAGTACAACAAGTTGTATTGAAAAAATAATCAAAGATAATTTATATAATTAAAAGCAATTTTAATTCTAATAAACAACTTTAAAAGTCCCAAGATTTATTTCTTGGGGCTTTTTTTTTGTTCCAAAAGCATTTAGAAATATAAGTGTTCATCCAAAAATATGCACTACTTTTCACTCTTTTTGATTTATTTTCACTAAAATGGTAACTTTTTTAATATTAATGTTGTCTATAACATATAGAGATAGTAAAAAATAAAATAACACAAAAAATATAAAAATAAAGATTTGGTAGATTGAAAAATATATTGTAAGTTGCAAATATATAACAAAAAAGGGGTTACAAATGAAAATGAATTTAAAATTTTTATTAATAATATTTATACAATTATTACTTAACGTAAATAGTTCATTTACACAGTGGAATTACAATTACTTTGATACAAATAATGGTATACTTAAAAGAGTTGTTGATTTTACTTTATTAAATAATCAAATTTTTATATATGGAGTAGTAACAAAAATTGATTCAGGTGAAATAACAACTACAGAGTCTATTTTTAAATTTAAAGACTCTACTTGGGTGGAAATTTTAGATAGCAATAATTTAGGTATAAATGGTATAGTTTACAAAATGTTTAATTATAAAAATGAACTTTATTTTACAGGTTATTTTAACAAAGTTAATGACACTACTAAATACTGTTTAGCAAAATATGAAAATTCTAATTTTAAGTTATTTAATGAATTTGAGATGACAACCCAAAACCCTATAATAATAAATGATATTATTGAGATTGATTCTTCTTTAATATTAGCTGGTAAATTTACTAAAATTGGGAATAGTATAGTAAATAATTTAGTAAAATTTGATGGTACTAATTGGAATAGTATTAATAATGGACTATCAGGAGAGGTAACTAATCTTACTAAAGATAATAATGTTATATATTGTAGTGTAATTGAAAATGATTCTACTTTTATATATAAATCAGATAATAATAATTGGGTAAAGTTAATTTATAATATCAGAGGTAACATAAACGATTTATTGATAAAAGACACATTGTTGTATATCTCAGGTGATTATTTGATTGATAGTGTAATAAATTCCAACTATTTCAACATAAGAAATTTACAAACAAATCAGTGGATATTAAATCCTAATAAATTAAATCAAAGTGCATCTTCAATGTGTGAATATGAAAATGATATATTCATTTTGGGTTATTTCTCATTAAATGATACAATTCCATTAACTCGAATTTGCAAAATAAATAATCATTTAATAGAATCATTTGCCGGTATGGACGGTAGTCCAATAGTAATAAAATCATTTGATTCGTTAATGATAGTTTGTGGTTATTTCTTCTCTATTGATAGTATATACTGCCCTATTATTGCTTTATATGGTAATACGCCAGCACAATCAATAAACTCAGTAAACAATAATTATCTAAGTCAAGATCAAATTGATATAAAAGTATACCCTAATCCAATTATCGACAAAGTCATATTTGATGTTTTTATCCCAGAAGATGGTATTTATTTTTTTTGATATTGTAAGTATTACAGGCGAAGTAATTTATAAGAAATTAAATATTAATTATAAAAAAGGTAAACATACTATTAATATAGATGAAAAGGATGTAAACTTTAATAATTCAAAAATACTTTATTTAAGAGTAAGTAATGGTTGTGAAAGCAAAGCAGTTAGAGTTGAAAGATAATTTTTTAAAAGTAATTATTCTGTCATTTGCTCTTATTTTATGTAATTACCATTGCAAAAGTCAAAATATTTTATCATTTAGTGGCGGTCTTAATTATAAAAATAAAGAATGGTTCATTGGAAATGCAGACTTTTTAAAACCAGTTACAAAAATAGATTATAATATTCATTTAAATAATAATGTTGGTAATTGGTATTTTAATATAGGTTTAATGTCTCCATTAGAAAAGCGAAGAAGGGATTATCAATTAGCATTAGTATTTATAGGAGATATTGATTTATTACTAGGTTACTCATATAAAATAAACATATCCAAGAATAGTGATTTATTCATTAATTATAATTTTTAATTTAGTACCAATTATAGGAACTAATTCTATTGGTATTACCTATACCTATAAATTATCAGAGATTATAGGTATTTCACTAACTAATAACCTAATCATAATGTTTTTGATAAATCCCGGAAAGTTAGGAGACGGGAATTATGGTAATACAACATTGCTTGCTTTTAATTATTTTTTACCAATCAAAGAGGAGAGTAAAAATGAAGATAAATAAAAAATTAAAATTTATACTTTATTTTATTGTAATATCCTCATTTTGTAAGTTTCAAGTAAGTTAATTCAAATAAATAATTTCAAAAATAATAAAAGGAACTTAACAATGAGAAAAATAATAATTCTATTCGCAATTATCTTCATGATATCTGCTTGTCAAAAAGATGATAATCCTATTGAGCCGCAATCTACAAATATCTTTAAACTTTGGGGAAATTTAGCTTTTTTTAGTGAACTTGATGAAAGAGTTCATAATGAAAATATTACAATTTACCTTTATTTAGAAAATAATTTAATTGATAGCATAAAACCTCAAAATACTTCCCAATTTCATTTTGATAGTTTAACTCAAAACTTAAATTACAAAATGAAGATAGTTAAGGAAGGTTACCCAATTTTTGATACTATTGTTCATAAAAATTATAGTGTTTATGATGTAATTGGAGCAGGAGCTAAACATTATAAAGTATATTCTATCAATTTAGAAAATGTTTTTATATATAAACCATTAATATATCCGAAAATTACAGGATATGAAATAAAATATAAAAAAGATACAATAGAATATAATGAACCTAGAAATTCACAATTATATTACACTAATATTGTAATATTTAAATTAGAAAATGCAAGAAAAAATACTGGTTATTGTTACTCAATTAGCAAAACTCAAAACTTTGATTCTGTTAATTGTATAGTTTACAATAAATATAAATTTGGTGACTTTGAATCTTCTTTCGAAGCTAATGCTCTAGCTTTTAGTACTCCTACAATTGTTTCTAATGTAGCACACAATTATAGAAAAGGTATAGTTTTACCTGG
>JBDNHS010000504.1:0-9916 GCA_041688685.1 Kapaibacterium sp. (SeqCode) | reverse complement strand
ATTTTCGGTGAGAATAACGCAAAAAAAAGCATTGCTATGACAACTCCTGTTCACATGGACATCAACGACACGCTTTCATCTATGAGTTTTGTTATGCCTGCTGGATATAATAAAGACAATTTGCCGAAACCAAACTATTCTAAAATCCAGATTCAAACTACATACGATGAATATGTGGCAGCAGTTCGTTTTGGTGGTTATGCCACTGATGAAGACATTAAAATATACACTGCACAATTAAAAAATACACTAAAAGCAAATGGAATTAATTATTTCGGTAATTTCCGCTTTTTGGGTTATAATGCTCCTTATCAATTTATTGGTAGAAAAAACGAAATCATTGTTAGCATACTTTGGAATGAAAAATAAGATAAGTTTAGAAAGTGGAGACAAGAATAAGAAAAGAAAATATAAATATTTAGTACTAAAATCAATATTGTTATTTTTATAAAATCTTTTGGGAAGGTGATGAATAGAAAAAAGAAATGTGCGATTCACATTCTCAAATATGAAGATGACTAACGTAATAATTGCCTTTCAGTGCCTCAACAAATAGCTAAAGCTCAAATAAAGATATTTTGATTTATTTAAACAAACAAAAAAAAGAGATTTCATTTACGAAATCTCTTTTTTTTTGTTTGAGAGCCACTTGAGGGATTTGAACCCCCGACCGGCTGATTACAAATCAGCTGCTCTGGCCAACTGAGCTAAAGTGGCAATTAAGAATTAATATCTTGTCTAAATTTTAATTAATTTATATAATCACTTCAAAATTAGAATACAAAAATAATAGAAATTATTATTATATGCAAGAAAAATTATTATTATTTTTGATATTTTTTTAAATTATTTTTATTCTAATATTTGCATATACAGTAACATAAGGTAATATATAGACTTAATAGATTTAGTAAAATTATCAATTTAACGGATAATTTACTTCTTCTATGATTTCACACCACAAATGCCCAATCATAATATGACTTTCTTGTATTCTTGCAGTATTATTAGATGGCACAATGATAGAATTGTTACATAAATCTTTCATTTTGCCACCATCGCCACCAAGCATACCGATGGTTACAAGTCCATTTGTGTTAGCTAAATTAATAGCTCTAATTACATTTTCTGATTTGCCACTTGTCGAGATGCCAATTAAAACATCACCACTTTTACCGTAAGCTTCGACTCCTCTGGCAAAAATATTATCAAACCCAATGTCATTACCTCCAGCCGTCAATATCGAAGTATCTACCGTCAATGCCATTGCTGCTATTGCTGGTCTATTATAATGACTTCTAAGTCTGACTACCAATTCGGCGGCAAGGTGCTGACTGTCTGCTGCACTCCCACCATTCCCGCAAAAAAGTATTTTATTACCTTTTTGGATTTGGTTTGCCAAAATAATACCTATTTCTTCAATTTTATCAGTAAAATTGTTCAACAGGTTTTTTTTAGTTTCTATACTTTCAGTAATTGCTGATTGTATTTTTTCTTGAAAATTTATCTTTTCCATAAATTTTAGTTTAAATAAATTGAAAAATATTCTTAAATAGCAAAAAATAAAACACTTAGGCTTATTAATATTGCAAAATGTTTGTTATTGTATAAATTATTTAATAATTTTAAGTTTATGTATCGTAACAAATTAAAATAACTCTTTCTAAAATTAATCAATAAAAATAATATATAATATTTTATGATTTTAAGCCAAAAATTACTTTCAATTGACAGATACAATGAAATAATTAATGAAAGTAAAAATATATCTGATGCAAATATACAAAAATTAACTTTTGAATTAATAAATCTCAAAAAAAGTTTTGAGTTAACAATTAATAACTCAGTTGATGGTTATTGGGAATGGGATTTAATTTCTAATAAAACATATATTTCAGAATCACTAAAAGAGATTTTGGGTGCTGAGATTAATGAGTACGAAGGGAATTTTATTGAAACAGAAAATCTGGTACACCCTTTTGATAGAGATATTAGAAATCAAATCATTAATGATTCTTTATCAGATTTTAGTGATTATACTTTTGAGTATAGGCTTCTGTGTAAAGACCATAAATACTATTATTTTTTAGCAAAGGGGACTTATCTTAAAGACGAAAATGGCAAAGCAATAAAATTAGTTGGCTCTCTGATTAACATTAATAATCAAAAAATCAATCAACAAGAATTAAGACTCAAAGATTATGTAATCAAAAATACACTCACTCCGGTAGTTTGGCTCAATAAAGATGGAAACTTTGTGAATGCCAACAAAGCATATTTGGAACTTGTAGGCTATACTTTTGAAGAGTTATTGAATTTACACGTAAAAGAAGTTGATGAGAATTTTAGTGAAGAGATTTGGAAAGACCATTGGATAGACTTGAAAGCTAATAAGACTCTTTTTCTTGTTGCTAAAAGTAAAGGGAAAGATGGGACTTATATTGATATTCAAATTACTGCCAATTATGTAAAAATTGATGATATAGAATTAAATTGTGCTTTTGTCCAAGATATTACTGAAAAACTTAAATTAGAAAAAGAAATAATCGAATCTGGAATTAGATTCCAAAAGCTCTTGAATGATATTCCCAACATTGCTATACACGGCTATGACAAAGATGGAAATATTTTTTATTGGAATAATGCATCAGAAAAGCTTTATGATTATACCAAAGAAGAGGCTATAAATAGTAATATATTTGAATTAGTAACACCAGTTGAATTTAGAGAAAAGATAATTAAAGAAAGAAACTATATGTTCGAAAACAAAACTACATTTCCTAATAAAGAAGCAATTGTACAGAACAAAAGTGGCGAAAAAATAAATGTACTGTCTACAAATTCTTATTTAGAATTAAATGAAAATACTCAACATTTATACTGTTTTGATGTTGACTTAACAGAAATCAATACGGCAAGAAATCAAATCAAAGACTTAGTAGATGAACTTACAAACAAAAATTCAGAATTAGAAACAATAATCAAGGATAAAGACAAACTATTTTCAATAATCGCTCACGACCTAAGAAGTCCACTTTCTGGATTTATGGCTCTAACTAAAGAATTATCCGAAAATTTGGACAATTTAGAAGAAAGTGAAATCCAAGAATTCACAACTGTCCTTAATATTTCATCAGAAAATGTATATAATCTTTTAGAAAATTTACTAAATTGGTCACAATTCCAAAGAGGACTAATTAATTGCCAACCAGAAGAAATATATTTCAATTATATTATTACAAGTAACGTAAATTTGTTATCTAAAAAGATAAATGACAAAAATATTACTGTTATCAACAAATCCGATGGACCACACTTATTTAGTGCTGATTTGCAAATGATTAATACAATTATCCGAAATTTATTAACTAATGCAATCAAGTTCTCTTATCCAAATAGTGTAATAGAAATTGGCGTCATTGATGGTGATATTAATAGAGATATTGATAGTGGAAATGATCAAAAGTTGGATAAAAAACTTAATGAAAAAGATAAGCATTTTATAGAAAAATACTATAAAAAAAATTACTTTACTTTTTATATAAAAGATTTTGGGATGGGAATGCCAGAAGATATTATAAATAATTTAGGTGTATTTAGTAATAAAACTAAAAGATATGGAACACTTAACGAATCGAGTTCTGGTTTGGGCTGTGTCATTACTTATGATTTTGTACGTGCACACAACGGTAATATTTTTGTTGAAAGTGAAGAAGAAAAAGGTTCAACTTTTATTATACAATTACCAAATAAAAAGTAGTAATAAAGTATAATTAAAAAGTAGTAAAAAGTATTAAAAAAAAGCAATAACAAAAAATATTACTGCTTAATTATTCTCTTAAAATCTCTATTAAGTATCTCAAAAGTATAGCCGTCTATTGTATTAATCAATCTTTATAATGGTTTGGGTGCTTCCATAATAGCGTTACATTTATTGCATTTTCTTTTTTCTTCATCGGAATAAAACTTACCCATCAAAGCCGGTAGCTCTGTTACAATGTTTTTTAGTTTAAATTCATCTCTGAAAAGCAAATTATTACACTGTTCACAATACCATTCGAGAGCATCAATAGCCGTTTCTGGTCTTTTTTGTTCGATAACTAACCCAACAGTATTAGCTTTTCTTTGTGGAGAGTGTGGCACTTTACCAGGCAATAAGAATATTTCGCCTTCTTTGATATCATAGTCAATATTTTTACCATTTTGCATTGTTTTGACTGTAATATCGCCCTCGAATTGATAGAAAAATTCTGGAGTTTCGTTATAATGATAATCTTTTCTATTATTAGGTCCGCCGACTATCATAATAATAAATTCACCTTCTTCATAAACTTCTTTATTTCCAACTGGTGGCTTCAAAAGATGTCTGTTATCTTCAATCCACTTTTTGATATTAATTGGCATCAAAATACTCATAATTAATCCTTTTATTATTTACAATATTCCAAAATTATAAAATTTTATAAACTCTATTTTAATATTTATAAAAATACAAAAAATAAGTAATATTAATACAAAAAATTACACATTAACTTGATTTTAAATTTAATTTCATAAAAACTAAATTGAATATACTCTCTAAAATACCATAGAATACTCTAATAAACTCTAAAAAGATATTTTTATAATCTAAGAAATAATAAAAACTTAAATTTTAATTAATTTTGTGTTAATTTTGCGTTAAGTAAATGTTAAGTTTTTGTTAATTTTATTTGCAGTCAAAACTTACCTTTTTTATATTTATATTAATATTTAGTTATATAATGAAGAAGTCAAACAACAAAAATTATAACAGAATTTATAATAGAATTCATCTATTTAAGATAAACATTTTATTTATTCAAGCTACTTTCATCTTTATTTTGTTGAGTTATGATTTATATAGCCAATCAACAACTCAATCTCCAGCGTCATTTGACTTCAATACGAAAGGAGTTGTATTCGAAAGTGTAGATAGTTTATTAGAAGTAAGAATGAGATTTAGGATACAAAATCAAATTTTATTACAAACAAGATCAGAAGAAGACTTAAATATCGAAAATTCACTTTTTGCAGTAAGAAGACTAAGATTAAGATTCGGTGGATATTTATATGACAAAAATATTACATATAATTTACAACTATCCTTTTCTAGGGGGGATATGGATTTTACAAATACAAATTTCCCAAATATTGTAAGAGATGCAATGGTGTTTTATAATTTCAATCCTAATTTCCAGTTAAGTTTTGGTCAAACAAAACTACCTGGAAATAGACAAAGAGTAACTTCTTCGAGTGATATGCAATTTGCAGAAAGATCCATAGTAAATAATATATTTACATTGGATAGGGATTTTGGATTTCAAGCTTGGTATGGTGATTATTTATTCGACGATGTATATGTTAATCTTAGAGGTGCATTAACTGACGGCGAAGGTAGAAATTCGAATACTAAAAAAGGTTCCAATTATTCTTATACGGCGAGGGTAGAAATTTTACCTTTGGGGACATTTACAAATGGTGGAGATTATATAGAATCTGATATGTCATTCGAACCTAAGCCAAAAGTATCAATTGGTGCGTCAATCAATCGAAATGTCAAAACAGAAAGAGCCGGTGGGCAATTAGGTGCATTACTTTATTCGCCTGTTACTCTCAAAACTCTTTATTTAGATGGCGTTTTGAAATATAATGGTTTTGCATTATATACCGAACTTGCACATAGAGACGCATTAGATAATCCTATTACGATTAATGCTTCAAATGATATTAGATATACTTTTGAAGGGTTTGGGTATCTAATTCAAACTTCGTATTTATTTAAAAATATGTATGAAGTAGCTTTTAGATTTGCTGACGCCGAACCGACCGAAAGACTGAAAGGTAATACGAAAGCTCTACAACAACAAATTATTACACTTGCTGGCTCAAAATATATTGCAGGGCATAGAGCCAAAATTCAAGCTGAAATTTCTCACCTGAATGATAATTCATTTGTATTTGACCCTAATAACTCAATAATATCAAAAAATTCTAAATATTGGCAATTTATATTTAATATAGAGTTAGGTATCTAAAGTTATTAATTTAACTGATATAATTAATTAGATGATTTTTATAATAAAGATTGGTTTAATTAGTTACATAAGATAAAATTTAACACTTAAATTAATGTTAAATTTAACAATAATAACTAATATCGATATGCTGAAAGTACATAACCCTTATACAAATGAACTTATAACAGAATTAAAATTTGATACTCTCGAAAGTGTCGAACAAAAAATAGACAAACTATTTATCAACTTTAAAGATAAAAGTAATAGATTAAAGCCATTTGAAAGAATAATAATTTTAGAAAATTTAGTACAGTTATTAAAAAACAATTATCAAAAAATTATAGATATTGCAATCTCTGAAGGCGGCAAACCACTCAATGATACAATTATAGAGATGGATAGAGCAATTGATGGTGTCAAACTTGCAATATCTTGTCTAAGAAATGAAGATGGTCAAAAAATTCCCATGGGAATAACTAAATCTTCGGTCAATAAATTAGCATTTACAGATAAGGAGCCAATCGGATTAGTATTAGCATATTCTGCATTTAATCACCCAATTAATTTAATTATACATCAAGTGATTCCAGCATTTGCTGTTGGAAGTCCATTGATAATAAAGCCTGCATCAGCAACTCCACTAACTTGTGAATTTTTAGTAAGTTTATTTTACGAAGCAGGAATAAGAGATATTGATTTACAAATGATATTATGTGAAAATGAAGTTTCAGGTAAAATTATAAGTAATAATAAAATCTCCTACTTTTCATTCATCGGCAATGCTGGAATTGGGTGGATTTTAGCCAAAAAACTTCATAATGGAGTCAGATATGGATTAGAACACGGCGGAATAGCTCCAGTGTTAATAGCAGAAGATATCTATAACGCAGAGAAAGATACACAAAATAATGATTTACTTAGAATTGCACAAAGTATAGTAAAAGGAGCGTTTTATCACTCTGGACAGGTATGTGTCTCTACTCAAAGGGTATATTTGCTAAAAAAAATAAGTGGCGAGTTTTTAGATATTATTTTAGAATTAAGTAGTAAATTAATTGTCGGAGATCCAAAAAGTGAATTGACAAATCTCGGTCCTTTAATCAAAAATGAATCTTTGGATAAATTTGATTTGTGGATTAAAGAAGCAATCACAAATCAATCAAATACTCAATCTAACTCAAAATTACTTTGTGGTGGCAGAAGATTAGAGAATAATTGTTTTGAACCAACGATAATATTAAATCCTTCTAATAACTCAAAATTAATTACTGATGAAGTATTTGGACCAATTCTTTGTATCAATGAATACGAAGATATAAATTCTGCTATAGACAAAATAAATAATACTGATTTTATATTTCATTCAGCAATATTTACAAATAATATCCAAAAAGCCCTAAAATACTCTGAATTAATAAATGGCACTGGAATTATAATAAACGACCACACAGCTTTTAGAACTGATTGGATGCCTTTCGGTGGAGCAAAATTATCTGGAATGGGAACAGGCGGAATAGAGTATTCAATGAATGAATATTCTTACGATAAATTAAAAGTAATTAACTACAACTACTAATTCATAATTTACCATTAATCTAAATTATCACAATTGTGTAATTATCTTGACAATTATTCCAATAAATCTATAAATTATCAAAAAATTCAGTTTTTTGGTATATTTTTCTCAATTATATTGAATTAAATGTATATTCAAATATAATTTATTAATCGCTAATACGCTTATTATTCTATAATTATCTCAATTAATGTGAAATTATATTAAATTTTATTTAACTGTAATAAATTAACAATCAAACAAATCTAAGCAACAAAAAATGAAAAACTTAAACCTTAAAATTTCAATATTTCTATTTTTATTTATTGTTATTAATTATAATACTTACTCACAAAATGCTATGTGTACAGTAAATGGTAAAATTACTAATACAAATGGTAATGACAAAATAAATGGCTTCATTAAGTTTATGAGTAATAATGAACAAAAAGCGAAAAGCAAAATCGCTTCAGATGGTACCTATAGTGCTGTTGTGCCGATAAATTCGTCATTGCTAATATCTATCGAAAATTGTATAATTGATGAGAATAGTATGGTTCTGAATACTCCAAATAACTCAAGTGAGTTAGTTTTTGATTTGAAAGCAAAATTATTAAAAGAAAATAATATCTATACAAACTTTAATTCTTTTGAAGCAAATAAAAGTGATTTGTCAAGTAATGGAAAAGAAGAAATATTAAAGTTCATTGATTTCGCAGACCAAAATAGAAGATTGAGTTTTAAGATATTAATCAACAACAAAGACTCATATTTTGCAGATTCAAAAGTAACAGTAGAGAAAATGGTCGGTAATAAGATGAAGACAGTCAAAGAAACTATGAAAGCAGCAGATTTATCATTAAAATTATATAAAGAAAGAACTGAGGTTTTAGAAAAATTTATTTTAGAAAGTACTAAGCGAAAAAATTTCTATGCTTTTGAAGTTGATAACACGTATTTATCAAAAAAACCTAAAAAAACCAAAAGCAAAAACACAAATATTTTGGACAATGTTGTGCAAAATCTATCAATAATTGTAAGTAAAGTCAGAAAAGACTAACAGCATTTCATTTGGGGCAGAAAACTAAAAGTGTTGAATTATAGCAAAATAAAGGGGCATTCCTAATGTAATATTAAAAGGGAATGTAACCCCAAGTGCCATTGGAATATACAACCCAGGGTCTGCTTTCGGTACAGCTAATCTCATTGCAGCCGGTACAGCGATATATGACGCACTTGCAGCCAAAATCGATAATATAAATCTATTGCCCACCTCATCGGTAATAAATCCACTTAAATAAGCAGCTAAACAACCATTTATCGCTGGGATTAAAATTGCAAAAATAGTAAGAAACAATCCCGATTTATAAAATGCACTAAATCTTTTGGCAGTTACCATACCCATCTCCAACAGAAATATAGCTAAAAATCCTTTAAAGATATCAGTTGTAAATGGCTTAATACCTTCTGCTTGTTTGCTATCTGCAATTAGTCCGATAATCAAACTACCCAAAATCAAAAGCACGCTACCATTAGTAAAAGAGTGTTTGATAATATTAAATAGTTTATTCTCTGACTCTTTTTTGTTATTCATTGAATCAATATTATCTAATCCTATAATTTCTGGTTCATTTTTTTCGTACTTCATCATCAGAATAACTCCAACAACAATTGCAGGCGCCTCCATAAGAGCCATTACAGCCACCATGTGTCCACCAAATGTAATTTGTTGAGATTCCAAAAAAGATGCAGCTGAAACGAATGTAACAGCACTCACAGAACCATAAGCAGCACATATTGCTGCCGAATCGCTAATACTGAATTTTAACTTTAATAAATGAAATGTATAAAATGGAATTACTGAAGCAAAAGTAAGTCCAAACAAGATTGAATAGATTATTTCGGGCGAAAATGTACTGTGAGATAATTCCTCGCCACCCTTAAATCCAATAGCAAATAATAAATACAAAGAAATGAATTTTGAAGATGATGGAGGTATCTCCAAATCACTCTTTAGTGTTGTTGCTAAGATACCCAAAACAAAAAATAATAGAGTTGGATTTGTTAAATTTGATATTAATACTTGAATGTCCATATTACTTACTTAAGATTAATTTTTGATATAATTTTTGACCCCTAATTTTTGATATAATATTTGCCTGGTAATTGTCTTATAATTCCTTCAAATTCCATCTCTAACAAGTTAAATAATAATGTTGGCATTTCAAATTCAATTTCATTTGCTAAAGTATCAATATGCAAAGGCTCAAAACTGAGATTATTATAAATTTGTTTCCATTCTTCTTTCTTAAATTCAATAACT
>JBDNHS010000007.1:0-2773 GCA_041688685.1 Kapaibacterium sp. (SeqCode) | reverse complement strand
GCCAAATTATTAAAAAGGTAACTTAATAAAATAGTCACAAATTTACTAGGTAGTCCATAACTTTGTTGAAATAGATTATTTAAGAGTTAAAAAAGAGTTTGGAATAACTAAAAAAATTAACATTTAGCTATAAATTTTACAATTCAAAATAAATAAAGAAATATTAATTGTTAATGTAAAAATTAAATAAGGAATAAAAGAAGTGAAGATTTTTAGGGAAATGTTAGATAGATGCTGATAAATATTAGAATTTGTTAGCAATTATTGGTAAGTATAAATGTGTGATTGTTTCATAAAAATATTTAAATTTTTATCAAAAAAGCTTGTTAGAATAATATGACCAAGTGAGTTATAATTGTACAAAACTGCACTTACTACAGTATTTTGTTTATCTATTTGGTACATCTTTAAACTGTTATTGGTTTTATTATAAACCAAACTATCTCTCAATATATTATTTTCTGGGTTTTGATTATTATAAATAATTTCGGAGATGCTACCATTTTGACTATAATTATAAATTAATTTACTTTCAATGGATTTTACTTCTAAAGATTTGACAAAATTGGTCTCAATAATTTTTATAATATTTCCTAATTCATCATAAGTATAATCTGTAATATGCTTATTTGTAGTGTCATTTGATGATACCAATACTTTTTGTTCAATTCTGCCAAGTTCATTATAAGTATAACTAAAATCTTGAATTGATTGATTTCCGTCAGAGTTAAAAGTAATTTTAGTCTCTTTTGATTCATTATTGTTATAAATGAATGAAGATTCATTAATTTTATCTCCATCTACTCCGTAGTTTACTACTTTAATTATTTTACCATTATTATCAAAAAACTTTTCAGAAATGATATTTAATTTTTCTAAAGTTTCAATATCTAAATTCCATATAACTTCAGATTTGACCTTAGTTCCAAAATTTGTAACTGGCGTGTTAAAGTCACAGGAATTAATTAATATAGTGAAAAAAAACAAAAATATCATACATAAGTATCCAAACCGTCCAAAATTTAATTCAATGGTATTTGAATTAAATTTTTGTACTTGTTCTTGTACTTTTTGAAAGTTAATATTTATGTTATATTTTTCCAATATATTAATTTGTTTTATTAAGTTTTAAGTTTAGATAATTCAATTTATATACTTTATGTATATTTTATCTATGTATTTTATATATATTTATTTTTTAAAATCGTTTAATTTTGTTGCGAAGTACTTATAAACTATATTAGTGTATCATAATTAGTTAACAATTTATACAAATATAGTTAAATTATTGTATTTTTGCAATATAATTTAAAATATTATATATTTTTATAAAAAAAAAGTAAAAAAATGAGAGAATAATATGAGATTAATAACTACAATAACAATTTTATTTATTTTAAGTTACAATTTCTTGGTAAGTAATTTAAAAGATGAAGATAAGACTAAAAAAAATGAATTAACAAGTAAAACAAAAGATGAAGAAAGGAGAATTAATTCTTATGAAAGAATGAAAGAAAATGCTCAACCTACCCCTGAATATGAAATGAATTTGAAAAACAATACTATTATTAGAAAATATAATAAAAGTAAAATACCTTCAATTTCTACAGCCAAAGTACCAATTTTACAAAGTATTCTAAATACAAAATTTTCGATAATTAATATGATTGACGAAATTGAAGATGCAAATCCATCTCAAAATGAATCTTCAATTGCAATTAATCCTAAAAATCCATTAAATTTGATTTCGTCTGCAGTAGATTACAGAGGCAATTCTTCAACTTGGGTGTATGTTTCAGATGATGGTGGTAAAACTTGGATAAATAAAAATTTAGGCAAACCAAGACCAGGCTGGAGATCAACAAACGATCCATCTGTAATGTTTGATGAAGATGGTGTTGGGTATTTAGTTTATGGTGGATTCCCTAATACTACTTCTGGTGAAAATGGAGTTTATTTATCCAAAACATTAGATCAAGGCAAAACCTGGACAACTCATATTCCAGTTATGGAACACCTTGGTGCAATGACTTTGGACTCTGCTTTTGAAGACAAATATTACATACAAGTAGATAGATCGAGTAATTCTCAATATTCTGGACATTTATATATCCCTTGGAAAAGAGTTATAGCTTTGGATTCGGCTACACAAATAGTTGTTACCAAATCAATTGACAAAGGACAAACTTGGTCAACTCCTGTAGCTGTAAGCGAAAGATTAGCTGGCTCATCGGAAGATACTACTTTTGGGCAAAGTTTTCCATTAATAACAAATGGTCCTAATGGTCAAGTTTATTTAGTTTGGAATCACGGTCCCAAAAAAGGAATTGGTTTTTCTAAATCTTTAGATGGTGGACAAACTTGGACAGAACAAAGAATAATTCATAATTACAAAGAGTTTGGAACGCCAAAATTTTTGTCTGGGCAAGGTATAAGTCATACAGTAAAGGGAATGGTTAGAGCGGAGGCATATCCTGTAATAACGTGTAATTATACTAATAAATCTAAATCTGGAGAATTATATTTGTGTTGGTCAGCCGATAGTATTCCAAATATATATTTTTCTAAATCAAGTGATGAAGGTCAAACTTGGTCTGCTCCCAAAATCGTAACTACTGTTGAAACAAATGATCAGTTCTGGCCCTGGATAAAAGTTGATCCTATTACAGAAGATATTGCGATAATGTATTTGGATAGTAGAAATGACCCAGAAAATATATTAGTAGAGTGCTATGTTAGTTATTCGCCTGATGGTGGAGAAACATGGATTGAT
>JBDNHS010000503.1:0-2339 GCA_041688685.1 Kapaibacterium sp. (SeqCode) | reverse complement strand
TATATTAAATGGACAATAGATATCAAACTAATAAATTAGACTGGGAAGACTTTAGAATACAAACAATAAAGAAGGTGGGTAAAGATAATCTTATTAAGTATATACTTAATGAGAAGAATAGAGTTATTACAAAAGATTATATTAAAAATACTCTTTATAATTATGGAATAGATTATACAGTAAAAGATATAAAAGTTTTTGAAATTGCAATGACCCATCCATCATATATTTATAAGGATTGGACTGATTTAAAAAACTTTAAAATGATTTTTATGAGTATTAATGTATTAGGAGGTGATATGTTGGTGCCAATATCTGGAGAACAAGTACAAATGGCAGTACCTGTAAGCAAAACATCTTATGAGCGATTAGAATTTTTAGGTGATTCAATTTTAAGACAAATTATATCGGATTATTTGTTCATTCGATATGAAGAAATGCAAGAAGGTGATTTAACAAAATTACGTTCTCAAATTGAAAATGGTTCCAGTTTAGCAGAAATGACAAGAAAAATAGGATTAAATAAATATGTGCTAATTAGTAGAAATCATGAGGTAATAAAAGGTAGAGAAAAGAATGAAAAAATACAATGTGATATATTTGAAGCATTTATTGCAGCGCTTTATTTGGATGCTTGTAGTATTTCATTTAATGAAATTGGTAAAATTCCTGATTTAATGTTAAGAAATCGTGGAATTGGATATCAAAAATGTTATGATTTTGTTGTTGGACTAATTGAAGATGAAATTGACCTTACTCGATTACTAGAAGTCGATACTAATTATAAAGATAAATTACTACAACACTATCATGAATTAGGATGGGGAGATCCAACATATGGAACAATGGATACAATCATAGATAATAATAAAATGGGTAAAAAATATTTCAAAATGTATGTTAGAGATAAGGATAGAAATATTATTGGTTGGGGTATTGGTTCTTCTAAACAAAAAGGAGAAAAAATAGCAGCTAAAAGAGCATTACAAAATTTAAAGGTCATTCCAAATGATAATATTGATGAAATATTAAAACCCGATAATTTACAAATTTATCATAGAAACCCAGCAAAAATTGTTCAAAAACCAAACATTAAAAGTATATAAATTTACATAATTTTTATAACATTAGTTCCGAACATTAAAATCATATAAAATTGTTGCATTTTGTTAGCACCGTCTTATATTAATTCTAATTCTTGGATTAATTTTTTAATTAATGCTTTATTACCAAATTTCTTTTCATATGCTTCATCAATTTCTGATTCATATATTGGTGTTTCTTTTCCCTTTATATTTCTCTTTATATCTGATTCGTCGTTCCACTCAATAAATGACGAATCAAACTGTTCCTTGGTTTTTTTACCTGTTGAATATAATTCCAAATCTTTTTTAATTGAATTAACAATACGCATACAAGAAGATAATCCATCTATAGTATTTTCATTACTAGTATTTTCAATAATGACATTAAATGGAACAAAAATATTTATATCCATAGGTGTTGTTAATCCAGATGTCATTAATCCAGATGTCATTAAATCAGGTGTCATTAATCCAGATGTTATTAAACTAGGTATCATTAAATCAGATGTTATTAATCCAGATGTTATTAAACTGGGTATCATTGGAAGAGGCATTCTTTTATCGTTATTTTTTGTAGAATTACAGATATTTTTAGGAAATTTTAATTTAACATTATATTTATTTTCTATATTAGAAATTTTATTTTTAACTGCATCAGTTAATGCAGAATTTAACTGTGTAAATTGTTCGGGGTTTAATGAGTTAGGATCATTTGAAAAATCAATAATGTAATTCATTTTTATATATAAATTAATACGATAATTAATTTTTTAATTTAGCTATAATTAAAATGTGATCTGATGATGGTATTTTATAATTTATAACAGAATTGCCAAGAATTTTTTTACTTATAATAGCTTTTGAGTCGAGAATATGATCATAAGAATGTTTATGTCCATATCCAATAACACTACAACAAGTTTTCTTATTATTAGGAAATCGTTTTAAAATGAATTCTTGGGCAAATTTTACTGTATAATTTGATGTATTATCTTCATACACATTTCTATTAAAATCTCCTGACATTATCACTCGACAAATTGTAGTTTTAATTGCTGGAGTTATTGATTTTTTAATATAATCATTTATGATGTCAAAAATTGTTTTTTGTGTATCGGGTATGTGTCCCGCATGAAGATTTAATAAAGCAATATTTTTATTACTTCTATTATTTTTAAGTACAATAATAGTAAATGGTCTTCCTTCTTCAAATTTAGAGTTATACGCTTTTACTAGAGTATATTTTTTTTTATT
>JBDNHS010000502.1:0-4341 GCA_041688685.1 Kapaibacterium sp. (SeqCode) | reverse complement strand
ATTCCAGGTGGAGTTTTTGAGTTCGTTTTAGGTGTTTGGTTGATTGTAAAAGGATTTGATTTTGAAAATTAAAATCCATCAAATAGTATAAATTGCTGTTAATTTATTATTAATTCTTAATTTAGCAAAATTTATTTAATCATATTTCAAAAAAGTATAAAATGTTAGGTGTAAATAGTTTATCCATTCAGTTTGGTGGAAATTTTCTTTTTGATAATGTTTCATTCGTTGTAAGAGAAAGAGATAGAATAGGACTTATTGGTCGTAATGGAAATGGTAAATCCACTTTATTAAAAATTATTTCTGGAATACAAAATCCGGAACAAGGTAATGTTTCTTTTCCAAATGGTTATCGTATAGGATATTTACCACAAGATTTAGATTCAGTTTCAGATAAAAATGTATTCGACGAGGCTTCAGAAGCATTAATTGAAATTAAAAATTTAGAAAGAAGAATAGATTTCTTGACAAATGAATTAAATACAAGAACCGATTATGAGTCTGATGAATATTCTAAAATTATCGAAGAAATGACAGAATCTCACGAAAGATTTGATATGCTGGGTGGTGGTGCAGCCGATTCTATTGTAGAACAAATTTTGGTTGGTCTTGGTTTTATTAGAGAAGAATTTGACAAAGCAGTAGTCGCATTTAGCGGTGGCTGGAGAATGAGAATAGAGTTAGCTAAGATATTGATATCAAAACCTGATTTAATCCTATTAGATGAGCCTACAAACCACTTAGATATAGAGTCTGTAATTTGGTTGGAAAACTTTCTGAAAGTTTATGATGGTGCTTTGATGATTGTATCCCACGATAGAAGATTTTTGGATATAGTTACAAACAGAACAATTGAAATATTTAGAGGGAAAATTTACGATTACAATTTACCTTATTCTAAATTTATAGAACAAAGACAAGAACAAAGAGAAATCCAAATTTCTGCAAAGAAAAATCAAGATAAACAAATAGCTCAAACAGAAAAATTTATTGAGAGATTTAAGGCAAAAGCTACATTTGCCTCAAGAGCTCAATCGAGAGTAAAAATGTTAGACAAAATGGAGAAAATTGAAGTAGAAGATGAAGACACTTCATCAATGCAATTTCGATTTCCAGAGCCACCTCGAAGTGGTAGATTAATTGCAGAGTTCAAAAATCTAAATAAACATTACGGCAAAAAACACGTATTAAAAGATTTGGAATTTGGATTAGAAAGAGGAGAGAGATTAGCATTTGTAGGTAAAAATGGAGAAGGTAAATCAACACTTTCTAAAATACTTGCAGGTATAGAATCATTTGATGGTGAAGTAGAAAATGGACACAATGTAAAATTAGGTTATTTTTCTCAGCATCAAGCACAATTATTAGAGGGTGATTATACTGTTTTTGAGATAATAGACAACGCTGCCCAAGGTGATATGAGATCAAAAGTTAGAAGTTTACTTGGAGCATTTTTATTTAGTGGTGATGCTGTTTACAAAAAAGTAAAAGTATTATCTGGTGGTGAAAGAGCAAGATTAGCATTAGCAAAATTATTATTAGAGCCTATCAACTTTTTGATAATGGATGAGCCAACAAATCACTTGGATATGATAGCCAAAGACGTATTAAAAAATGCACTTTTAGAGTTTACTGGTTCAATTGTAATTGTATCCCACGATAGAGAATTTTTGGAAGGATTAACAAATAAAACTATTGAATTTAAAGCAGGTAAAATCAAAGAATACCCTGGTGATTTGAGTGAATATCTACAATTAAGACAAATTGAAAATTTAGATGAATTGGAAAAAAATAAAAGTGTTAAAGTAGAAGAGAGAGCAAATAACAAATCAGAATATAAAGACAGACCAAAAGATACACAGAAAAATAATCAAAAAGATATCAGTAGAGTCGAAAAATCAATAAAAGAAAAAGAAATAGAGATAGCAGAAGTTGAATATTACATTACAACTGTAGAACATGATTTAGCAAATCCAGATAACTTTAAAGACATTGAAAAGACTAAAAAATTGAATCAAGTTTATCAAGAATCTAAAAACAAATTAGGTAAAGTTATGGCTGACTGGGAAAGGTTACAAGCAGAATTAGATACATTCATGATAAATTAAGCGTAGTTGAGGTGTTTATTTGATTTTAAATAATAATTTTAAACTATATACTATAAAAGAAGCTAAAAGAATATGAAAATTTATACAAAAACTGGTGATGATGGTACTACTGGGCTTTTTAATGGGCAAAGAGTAGCAAAATATAATGATAGAGTAGAGGCTTATGGAACAATTGATGAATTAAATTCTATAATTGGCATTGCTATTAGTTTTTTGAATTCAGATACGCCAAATACTAATATGGAAATTTCATCAAATAAAGAAAACTTGAATTTGTTAATTTCAAATTTAAAAACGATATCTAATTTACTTTTTAATTTAGGGTCTGATTTGGCAACTCCAATCAACCCCAAACCAAAATTTGAAGTACCACGTATTACAAATGAACAAATAGAATTACTTGAAAATTGGATAGATACTTATGACGAAAGTTTAGAAAAATTGAAAAATTTTATTTTGCCAGGTGGCAGTAATGCAGCCGCTTTTTTGCATCAAGCAAGAACAGTATGTAGAAGAGCAGAAAGACTAATAGTAAAACTTTCAATAGAAAATGAACTTAACCCAAATTCTGTAATTTTTGTAAATAGATTATCCGATTACCTTTTTACAGCAGCCAGATATTGTAATGTTAATAAGGGTATTCCTGACGTAATTTGGGAAAAAGTTTAATAAATGTTAACTAAATAATAAAGTATATTTTTTTACGTATCTAATTTAAATAATAAAAATACTAAACTAATATGACAAATAAATTTGATAAGCCAAAAGTAAAACTAAAAATGGATGAACAAATATTACAAGAAAAATTTAATGATTATCGTTTTTCTGATTACAAAGCGCTATTTATTGATTTGATACAGAAATTGGTTACTGTTTCTATAAGTACTGTTGACATTATGAATAAAATGGAAATCGAATCTACTAACCAAAATGAATCTTTTTAAATTCTTTTTGGATTATGAATTTCATAAAACATCGCAAATTATTAAAATTCACTAAATAATTGTAATTTTGTAATCCTATAATAATTACTAAACTAAAATACTTTAAAATTATAAAAAATGGAATTTTTATGAGTGTTGAAACTAAAAATTATCTTTTTACCTCTGAATCAGTATCAGAAGGACATCCAGACAAATTATGTGACCAAGTTTCTGATGCAGTTTTAGATGCATTACTTACAAATGACCCTGAGTCTCGATGTGCTTGTGAGTGTTTTGCAACCACAGGGATGATTCTTGTTGGTGGCGAAATCAAAACTGATAGTTATATTGATTTGCCAACTATCGTTAGAGATGTAATCAAAGATATTGGATATAATAAAGCTGAATATAGATTTGATTCCGAATCTTGTGCTGTAATTAATGTTATTAATCAACAATCGGCTGATATTGCGATGGGGGTTGATACTGGTGGTGCTGGTGACCAAGGTATAATGTTTGGATACGCAACTAATGAAACAGTTGAATTGATGCCTGCGTCGATTATGTATTCTCATAAATTAGTACAAGAACTTGCAAAAATTAGAAAATCTGGTAGCCAAATGCAATATTTGAGACCAGATAGCAAATCTCAAGTTACAATAGAATATACGCCTGATAACAAAATCAAAAGAGTTCACACGGTTGTAATTTCAACTCAACACGACCCAGATATATCTCAATCTCTTATTAAATCTGACTTGATTGAGCAAGTAATTACAAAGGTAATTCCAGCAGAGTATTTAGATGATAATACTATATTTCACGTAAACCCAACTGGCAACTTTGTTATTGGTGGACCTCACGGAGATTCTGGACTTACTGGTAGAAAAATCATAGTTGATACTTACGGTGGTAGAGCTCCTCACGGTGGTGGTGCTTTTTCCGGTAAAGACGCTACCAAAGTTGATAGATCTGCGGCTTATGCCGCTAGACATATTGCTAAAAACATCGTTGCAGCTGGATTAGCTGATGATTGTACAATTCAATTATCTTATGCTATTGGTGTTGCCCAACCCATTTCAATTAATATTCAAATGACTGGTGGTGGCAAAGTTGATAATTATGATCTGTCTCAATTTATTCTAAAAAATATTGATTTAACACCAAAAGGTATAATTGATAAATTAGGTCTAAAAAGACCTATATTCAGAGCCACAGCATCTTATGGACACTTCGGAAGAAATGAATTCCCTTGGGAAGCATTAGATTTAGTTGATTTATTCAAAAGCAATTTTAAATAATTTAATATT
>JBDNHS010000501.1:0-2809 GCA_041688685.1 Kapaibacterium sp. (SeqCode) | reverse complement strand
TTTAGACATTAAAGTGACCTCAATATCATTATCAATAACTTTAGATATTAAAGTATCCTCAATCTCATTATTAAAAACTTTAGACATTAAAGTGACCTCAATATCATTATCAATAACTTTAGATATTAAAGTATCCTCAATATCATTATCATTTTCAGATAAATTGTAATAACAAATAAGAGATATTGATAATAAATACATATTTTTATATAATTCAGACAAAAAATAATGGTGTCTATTGTAATATTTCAAAAAAGTAATATGTAAGTTATTTTTATTTTCAATTAAAAGCAACTCATTACTAATTGCATTTTGATTTTCATATAAATATTTCAATTCAATAAAAGATTTTAAAATATTTTCATTAAAAAACTCAAAAGATTCTATTTCTAAATAAGATTTGTTTTTGTTTGTAAGAAAATCATTATCAAACATTTCTAAAATAAAATAATTATCTTTTGAATCTTCATATTCAATAACTGTATCATTAGAAATATCAAAATTAAAAAGAGTATAAGGATAAGTATTATTTATAAATTTCATATTTTTAATCTAATTTTTTTGTAACTGTAAAATCTCTCATTTCACACCATTTATGAATAAGGTTATCTATCTCTGCCTCACTCATTGGAGGGTAATTTTCATTATCAGAATTATTATTTACACTTGACAACTCTATATTATTGAGTTTAGGTATTATTTAAGGCATTAACTTAATAAGATAATCTAATTTTTTTTCTGTTGGTAAAGTATTTAGTAACTCTTTTAAATTACTAATTTCATTTAATATAATTTCATTTAGAGTTTCTTTCAAATCAGATGTTATTTTGTTTGGAGTGTCTTTTTGACCACCAATAACAATCCTTAAGTAAATGAGAAATCAGCACTTAAGGATTTTTTGTTTTATATTTTGGACACTATTTGGACACTTTTTTTATTTCTTAAAAAAAACCAAACAAAAACAAAACAAAATCAAACAAAATTTATTCGTTATGCATTAGAATTAATTAAATGTAAAATGTAATTTAAAAACTTTTTTTTCAACTACTATTGAACTTTGTTTATTATATTATCTTAGTCTGATTTTCCATTCCATATTAAACCCCCACTACTAAACTTTTTAGAAAAAATATTTCAATAAAATAATTAAAAGATTTTTGAAAATAAAATTAATTATCTTAACATTATAACTTATATACTATTAATTGGTATTTATTATATTGTAAATCTACAAAATTTCCTTCCATAGTTTGAACCTTTTTATGTCCAGAAGACGCATTATAAGAATTTACTATCTTGGGTTTGTCACCATAATCAACACCATACCAAATTACCTGATTTCCTTTCGCTAATATCCAATCTAGCTCAATAGGATCTAGGTAGAGTATTGGATTGTTATTTAAAATACATACCCACTCAAATGCGGATACTTCGCACTTAATGGCTCTTGGTTTCTACGCATTGCCACACGGGTATCGTATCCAAAGTTACCAAAATCGAGGTAGTTACCGTCTGCGTTCATTTCTCTATCCTGTTCGTGAGTACCATTATAGCCGTATCTTGTGCTTCCATTATTGTAGCTCAGCTCGTTAATTTTCATTCCATAAGGATAATATTCATTCTTACTCAGCAAATCTACGGTAAAAGTGCCATTAAATGGGACTTTCGGCATCTTCAAATCAGAAAAAATAACCCGCACATTACCTTATTTTTTTCAGTTCATAAGATTTATGTTGTAAATTACAACTAAATAAATTATTATTTTAATTTTTTTCCTAAAAGTGCCCTGATGCCATTATCGTTTACTGATTCATTTTCAAACCATTCATCTACAAATTTTGGATCTATTTTTCCTGCAAATATGTTTACATATTTAGCTAAATCCATATACATTTCGTCTTGCATTATTTCTTTAGTATATGGCTTGTGTTCGTTATGATCTCTTCCAAAGCAAAGTATTGGAGTATCTGTATAAAAATACCAGTTTCCATTTTTCATTTTATAAGTAAGGTAATACTTTACATAATCGCAAGACCACTTTCCTTTTGATTTATCAATTTGATAAACAAAAGAAAAACCCTTAGTTTTTTTTTTATTAAATACAATAATATCTTCCCAATACCAGTTTTCTACATTTTTAAATAATATAAAATAACCATTAGGTTTATTTTTGTCCAAGTTTACAACTGAATCTTTTATATATTCTCTTGGCGGTTTACAATTCCTTTTAGAAATAGTATCTTGCATCATTGAAATTAATTTCAATGTTAAACTATCTTTTTGTGATTCAATTTTAATATCATCAAGTATTCCTCTACAAATTATTGAGTCAATCTTTGAATAAATATTGTAAGCAATAATTAAGCTTATTATTACAACTATAGCTTTAACCTTTTTTAATGACCATAATTCTTTATAATTTATCATATTATTCTCCTCCATTATATGGTGCCAAAGGTGTATCACAATTTCTACAAGGTCCAACGTAACCCTCTACACCAGTTTTTGTTTCAAAAATTTTCCAATAACTACCTAATCTATGTCCATTTGTCAGCCAGTCTTTATCTTTATCTTTCACCCACCAACTTTCAAGTGTTTGCCCTTTATTAATGTTTAATCGTGATTGGCTTGCAATGTTATCTGTATTGCTGCTATATTGAACTATTCTAAAATTACCAATGAGACTTATAAAGTTGTTTTAATTGTTTTACTGCCTTATCTGAATAAACTATTTCCATATTTGCATTTTAATAATTTTATAAAGTATTAAACAATTTAATTATTATTTTATTGTAAGCATAATACTTAC
>JBDNHS010000500.1:0-4633 GCA_041688685.1 Kapaibacterium sp. (SeqCode) | reverse complement strand
AATTGTAAATAGATTAGATTCGCAAGAATTGTTATTGAACGGCCAAATTGTAAACTATAATGCAGCTATTTCGAGAATTGAAGATGCAGACGTTGCAAGAGAACAATTAGATTTAGTAAAATCTCAGTTCTTACAACAAGCATCATTGTCATCATTAACACAAGCTAATCAAAATCCACAATCATTCTTACAATTAATTTCGGGTAGATAATCTATTCTTAATTAAGAAATAAATTCTATATTTATTAATAGTTTGTAATCTATTATAGATTTTAATTACAAATTCTCAGTATTTACAGAAATGATATTGTGTTTCAATATAAAAAATTTAATTAACTAACTATTGTGAGGTTAAAATGCCTTTCGCAACTGGTATTTTATCAAGAATAAGAACTAATATACCGGCAGAGAATGCTTATAATAGCTTGTCTACTGCAAATTATGATATTTCACTCAGACAACTTAGGCTTTCTACTGGTAAAAGAATAAACAACGCATCAGATGATGTCGCTGGATATATTACTTCTCGTGCATTAATTTCTCGTAACGGCTCATTACAGGCAGCATTAAAAACTGTTGGTGATGCTAAAAATTTATCTAACATCTCATGGATGCTTACGAAAATATTAACAACTTGGTTACTTTAATCAAAGACCAAACTGCTACTGCTACTTCTGGTGCTATGGGTACCGATGAAAAAGTTGCATTAGCAAAAGCTGCTTTTAGAATGACACAACAAATTCAAACTGTTGTTGATTCTACCGTCTTTGGTGGGAAACAATTAATTAATGGCGACTTCAAGTCTAAATTTTTCGTTTCAACAGATGCAAGAAATAATTTGATAACATTAGAATTGGATTTAACATTCAGTAATAAAGAATTTAATGTAGAAAGCAATAACTTTAATGTTAATGCATCAAAAACTAGTAATTTTGCGGGTGTAACGGGCTTAAATTTATCTGATTTAGCAAATGTAAGCGCAACTGATTTGGGTATATTTAGTGAAGAAACAATCGGTGCTACTCTATTGAGTATTTCTGAAGCGTTAAATAACGTAAATAAAACTGCTACTTATATTGGTGGTATTAGTAATAGATTAGATTCGCACGAATCTTTATTGAATACTCAAATTACGAATTATAATTCAGCTATTTCAAGATTAGAAGATGCAGATGTAGCCAGAGAACAATTATCTTTAGTTAAATCGCAATTCTTACAACAAGTTTCATTAACTTCTTTGGCTCAAGCTAATCAAAATCCAAACGGATTCTTACAATTAGTTAGAGGTGGATAATATTTATAATTAGTATTAATGTAATCTAATATTAATCTATTTACAAATATTCTATCTACCTCTCCGAGGCAGTAGTGGTTTTGATAAATGACTTGAGTTAAAAAATTGAATTGTAAATTTAATTATCTAATATAATTATTCAGATACTGATTTTTATTAATTTCAATGATGTATTTCAATTGTGTAAACCAATGATATATATTTAAATGTATGAATCTATAATTATATAGTTATTAGATATAGCTATTCAATTATACAAAAAATATCATAAGTTTTCATAATATTCACTCAAAGAAGTTACTTATAGAAGTTATTCAAAGAATAAATCTTTAGAAAAATTATATATGTTTTAGATTTAATGTGCATCAAGCCAATTTTTCCCAAAGCCAGACTCTACTAATACTGGGACTTCGCCGAGGGATAACGCAGATTGCATTGTATTTATTACTAACTCATTGATTGAATCTTTTTCATTTTCAAATACTTCAAAGACCAGTTCATCGTGTACTTGGAGTAACATCTTTGATTTGAAATTGTATTCTTTTAATTTAGAAGATATATTATTCATTGCAATTTTCATCATATCTGATGCTGTGCCTTGTATAGGCATATTAATAGCTGCTCGTTCAGTAGCAGTTTTTATCATTTTGTTTTTGCTATTGATATCACTAAAATATCTTTTGCGTCCACAAAGTGTAATTGCATATCCATTTTCTTCTACAAACTTTACAGTATTGCTCATATATTTTGAGATACCTTTGTATTTGTCAAAATAATTCTCAATTATCTCTTTTGCATCTTTGCGTCCAATTTTAAGCCTTTGTGCAAGTCCGAAACTACCAAGCCCATACATTATACCGAAATTAACTGTTTTCGCTATTCTACGCAAATCCCCGTCAACATTATCCAAACTAACATTAAATAAATTAGCGGCAGTTGCTGTATGAATATCCTGACCCTCTTTGAATGCATTTATCAAGTATTCATCTTCACTCAAATGTGCCATTATTCTTAGTTCTATTTGTGAATAATCAGCTGAATAAATTAATGTTTCGTCCCAATTTGTAACAAACGCTTTTCTAATTTCTTTGCCAAGATTAGTTCTAATTGGTATATTTTGTAAATTTGGGTCGTTAGAAGATAATCTTCCAGTACTTGCACCTAATTGATTATAACTTGTGTGAAGTCTTCCATCAACTTTTGATACTAATTTTGGCAATGCATCTATATAAGTAGATTTTAACTTGACTATTTGTCTATATTCCAAAATTAAGTCCGCAACTGGGTAAGTAATTGCTAATTCACTCAATACCTCAGAATCAGTACTGTAACCGGTTTTTGTCTTTTTGATTATCGGCAATCTTAACTTTTCGAATAAAATAACTGAAAGCTGTTTTGGGGAATCCAAATTAAATTCTTCAATAGTTTCCTTGAATATTTCGATTTTTAGTTCAACTATTTTTTTCTCAGTTTCTTCGGATAGATATTTCATTAAATCTGTGTCTAATGCTATGCCTTCAAACTCCATATTAGCCAATACTTCAATCAAAGGGAATTCGATTTCTTCGCATAATTTAAGTAAATCTTCGGTCTCGAGTTTTGCCTTAATTATTTTAGTTAGGTTAAATATAGTCTCTGTTACCAAACAATTTAGTACATAAGTTTTGTTATTGATTACATCTAAGATTTTTTGGCTTTTTACTGGCTCTTCTTTGAAATTTCTGCCATAAGTTAATTTTCTTTTTACTAATTCTTTTTCTAATTTTGTATTTAAGAATTTATCACCCAAAAACTCCAAAGTATGTTTATTATCCGAATCTAAAACAAAAGAAGCAATCTGCAAATCTATTCCAATGTTTGTCAAGTGTATTTCTAATTCTCGTAATTTATATATTGTATTTTTGATATTGTACACATTCTTTTTGATTTTATTACTTTCTAATATTGGTTTTAATAAAGTAATTTTCTCAAAGTCTAACAACTCTTCATAGTTTACATCATCTTCGCTTTCAGCAAATAAATTACCCAAACTATTCGCATTATTAAGTTTATTAGTATTTTTTGTCTCTTTGCCATCTTTGATTAATTCAATAAAAAACACCTCTTCACTCTCAACACAAAAGCTCGCACCTACAATATGAGACTTCATTCTATCTACCGAACTAAATATAAAATTTAGCGAAATCTCTTCAAAATTCTGTAAATAAGAAGCAAGTTCTTTGATATCTTCTAATTTAGTCAATACTGTATATTTTTTGTAAATATAGTCTTCTACTGCTAAATTATTGGAATTAGAAGTAGAATTATTAGAATAGTCATTGTCCGAATTTTCATTAAATGGATTGGTTTCAGACATTGGTACATCGGTATTGAGTTTATTGCCCGGACCTGACTTTATGCTCCACTTTTGTCTTAATGTTCTAAATCCCATTTCATCAAAAAAAGTATCCAACTCCGCAAAATTAACATCAGTAACAAAACAGCTGTCAATTGTAAAATCCAAAGGAACATCAATTTTGATTGTAACAAGAGTTTTTGATAAAAAAGCCATTTCTTTATTATCGATTAATTTCCTTTTCATAGCGTTTTCAGGCAATTCACTAATATTATCGTATAGGTTTTCTATATTTCCATACTTCTGAATTAGTGGAATTGCTGTTTTTTCGCCAACTCCCTTCACCCCAGGGACATTATCAACGCTATCGCCAATAAGTGCCTGTACATCTATGACTTGGTCCGGTCTTACGCCAAATTTTTCTTTGACACCATCATAGCTCACAAGTTCGATGTCTTCGCCCTTTCTTGTTGGCTTAAAAATAGTTATGTGGTCATCTACTAATTGATAAAAGTCCTTATCAGCAGTCAAACAATATACCTCAATACCATTGGCGCTTGATTCTTTGGCAAGTGTGCCGATAATATCATCGGCTTCATAGCCGTGTGCTTCTATTTGTGGTATTCCCATCAACTTAATTAGCTCTTTGATTCTGATTAATTGAGGTGCTAATTCTTCGGGGAATTCTGCTCTATTGGCTTTGTATTCTACATACATATTATGTCTAAAAGTTGGCTCAGAGGTATCAAAAACTACTGCCATCCTTTCTGGATTTTCTTTTTCTATAAGTGCAGTAATAATATTAGAGAACCCAAAAATAGCACCAGTTGGCTCACCTTTTGTATTTTTTAATCCAGATTTTATCATTGCGTGATAGGCTCTGAATACCATTGACATTCCATCAACTAATATAAATTTTGATTGATTTGGCATAATTAGACATAAAATAGATACGAAAATAGATACGAATTTTAGATAAGAAATGATAAATTTTATTTTTGATT
>JBDNHS010000066.1:0-3696 GCA_041688685.1 Kapaibacterium sp. (SeqCode) | reverse complement strand
TCAGACCCTTTAATTTTATTTTCTGAGTTTATTAAATATTTCACTTCAATCAATTCAAATTTCAGATTTTCGGAATTTAATTCACTAACTTCGTTTTTTAATATAATTCCTACGCCTTTATGCTTATAAGCATAATAATCCCACATCGTATTTAATCTTAAATTTTGTCTAATATTATCACTGATATATTTTCTAAGTCTAAAATCATAAAGAATATTAAAACAGCCAATATACAAATTATTTGGTATTTCGATTTTTTTATGCTTTATGAAAAGATTACCTAAGTTATATTTTTTATTTATATTGTTGACAATTTGTTCAAAGTAAATTTTATTTATTTTACTTTTTTGTATTCCTTTAAAATGACTAATTGCAAATGATAATGACATTTCATAAATTATATCCACTTCGTTTTTTTGATGCTCTTTATAATTTTTTAATAATGAGGACAATATTAAATTTAATGGTAAATCCAATTCATGAATATCAGACAAACTTTCATAATTGTAAAGTCTAAATTTGTTACTTTCAATCATATTATGAAAATTTTCAAAACTTGTAAAATGTATATATTGGTTCATATTCTTTTTATAATTATTCCACCTCTTAAATTATGTAATTTAAAAGGTGGGAATGTTTGTTATTTATCTATTTATTATGAATTTATGTTGTAATATATTGTAAGTTTCTAAACTGTTTTCATCAAATATATTAATGATATAAGTTCCATTTGACCAAGAAGATGTATTTATTGTTTCTGTAATTAAATTATTGATTTTAGACTCTAAAATTAATATTCCATACAAATTATATATTTTGTATTTTAAATCAATTTTATTATACTCATCACCTAAATTTAATGTCAAAAACATTTCGTTATCTACTGGGTTAGGAAATAATGATAACTGCTCAGATGATGTTATCTCGTTATGCTTAGAAGTTGATAAATCAAATACTAGTTGTTTTTGATTTTCTCCAACTTTAAAATAATTGTCCAACAATTTTTCATCTAATACTAATTGTTCTTGGTATATTGCATCTTTACCTAATCTACTCCAAACAAATCTTACTTTTTGGTTTTTGCCATTTATAATTTTCATTTTGTTTAATTTAGGTTTTCTGTTTTTGTTTACATATATTTCGTTTAATTTACTTTGTCCTTCAATTTCAATAGACATCTTCATAGTAGATTCATTAGTTCCTTCATTGATAAATTCCAAATCAGCTATATCTTTCACATCGAACCAATTTGATTTGATTGTATCTTTTAATTTACCTCCAAAACTATCTAACTCATAAATACTATTAATATCCATTAAAGGAATTCCACCATTTAAAATAATTGGACTAAACATATTGTATTTATCTCCGTCGATAAAACCAAAATAATTAATTGATTTTATTTCTTTCTTTTTGTCTCTTTTAAAGAAATATTCTAATGAACTTTCAATTCCACTTGAAACTACGCTATCATTTGAGTACACTCTTCGTCCATAATTTAATGTTTTATCATCGTGCATATATGGGAGTGCAGCTAAGTGTGGTAACTTACCTTTATTTATATGTAATTCTCTTGGTGATATTGATAGTGTAAAATCATCTGAATATATACTCCAATTATTTATTAAAGTAACATATCCGTGAGGGAGATGCCAAATTCTTGGGTTATTATTAGTACTACTATCCCTTTGTGTGAAATTTAATATTAAAGTTTGGTCAAATACTCCAGTTGGCATATTTATATTTTTATATTTCCTTTCCATTCCATCCATATAACCATACATTTGACCTTGTGAAATATTAGCTTCTGTCAATTTATAACCAGGTCTTTTTATTACAGATGGTGCACTATTTCTCATACATTGTGGGTCATATCTAAATCTATTTCCAGGATTGACAGTATCGAAATGAGCTACTCCAGCATAACTAATTACTTTTTTTGTATCCCAATCATTACCTTCCCAATAGACAACATCGTGTTTTAATGCTCTTAGATAATCATAATCAGTATAAACTGGATTAAAATAATCAAGATTAATCTCTACTCCTCTATAAACCATTGGGAAATGATTATTTTTTTGAGGCGGGTAATTCATAACCATACTATTATTAAAAGTGTTAAACCTAAAATTATGATTTGGAAATGTATCACACTTTATTGGATTGATAAACTGATATAAATTAGAATTATTATCTAATTGTAATCTTGTATAATAAATCCGTGAATCCCAACCATCAAGTAAACCAACTTCTTCCCAAACCAATGCACTATTACATTCTTCTATATTAATTCTGGAATATGTGTTTAATGATGGGTTCCTATGTTGGATTGAAGCTCCTTCACCTTTAACTAATATTTTATGCGTTTTTGCAGTATTAAATCTTACACTATTAGGATCCTTCCAAGCTGCATAAATTCCACTACCACTTTCACTCCAAGCATAAAAATTACCATTATATGATGCGTTAATTGTTGCTGTAGAGTTCGTATCAACAACTTTTGCAATAATACGAGGTATATTTGCACCCTGTGTAATTAATGAATCATTAGCAACTTTTATTATATTTTCAACTATTACTGGTTTTCTTGTGTCATCTGTTGGTCTTACTGCAATACAAGTGTAACATATATACGCTTTAGTTCTGTTGATTTTGTTAGGTTCTAATGTGTCTCTTCTAACAACTATTGTCGGACTATGACAGCTTTGTATAACAACTGTATTATTTGTATCATTATCATTAAATACATCTATACCATTTTTATGTGCAAGAGTTTGACTTATTAAGAATGAATTTTTCCAGTCAATATGTGCTGTAGGAAAGTCAGGTTTTGTAGTTTTACTCTGTGCATAAAATATACTATCATTTCTTTGAAAAGTCAAATGGTATTTTACTGAATCAATTGTTCCGATTACTCTTTTTGGATCGGAAAAAGCAAAAATACTATTCACTGTATCAATAATCGGATATGCAACCATTTTTCTTTGATTGGAATTAGACAAATCTCCCAAAATTATTGTTGGTTTCCTTGATATTTCTACTTTTAATATTTTTCCTTCGCCTGGCAAAAGTCTCATTACTATATTACCATTCTTATACATTGATGTATCTATTGTATTGTGATATTTACTACCCATCCACCAACTTTTCATATAAGTAGTGTCTTTGGCTCCAAGTTCGGTAACTTTAAAAGTAGTCTCATTTGGCTCTGAAACGAAATTATAGTTCAAAGGTATCGTTATTTCTCTTGCTCCAAGTCGCTTCCACCAAAGGTCTTGCCATTTCGCTGAATCTGCTGACCTAACGGACTGGTCAAATCTCGCTGACGGTACGAATTGTAAGTTCCATACATTATTCGGTTCTGAAACATCAACCCAAATCAATGGGTCAGTTCGACGGTTTTGTATTCCTATATAAAATACTGTATCCAACGATTTATTTTTATTTTTAAAAATTGTTACGTCAAAAAATGAAGAATCTCTATGCTCATAAGCTTGATTGGAGTTGTAACCACCTAATGTATCTGGTTGGAATAATTTTCTTGTTCTAATATTATCATATTTAACGAACTTATTTATCACTGAATCTGGTTCATGTTCATAATTATATTCTTCTGTGTAAAGATTCGTAAAACCTTTTCCATACAATGCTTGAAGATCTAAGTTTAAAAGTTCGGTTTCATTAGCTTTAATAAAT
>JBDNHS010000499.1:0-2817 GCA_041688685.1 Kapaibacterium sp. (SeqCode) | reverse complement strand
TAGTTTATATTTTGATTAGTATCAACTTTATTTCCTTCGAATGACTTTTTTATCTCAATTAGCTTAGATTCATTTCTAGCAATTAAAATTAAGTTTGCTCCATATTCCCAATATAATTCAGCAATAGCGTATCCTATTCCTTGAGTTGAACCACATATAATTGCTGTTTTATTTTTAAGTGTAATATCCATTTTTTCTCTTTTAATTTGAATTTTATTTGTTATCATTAATAATGACTTTTAAAATTAAAATTAATTTTTCTTTGTTAAACAATTATAAGTTTATAATTTAGTATTATAAATATTATGTTAATAAATTTTTAAATTAATACAATGAAAAAAATAGCTGTTTTTACAAGTGGTGGAGATGCTCCTGGAATGAATGCGCATATTAGATCTGTAGTTAGAACAGGGATGCACAGAGGATTAGAAGTGTATGGTATAACTGGTGGTTATCAAGGTATGATTGAAGGAAAATTCTCAGTTTTGGATAGAAAAAAGACAGTAAATATAATAGACAAAGGCGGAACTATACTTAAAACAAGTAGAAGCGAAGAATTTAAAACTTATGAAGGCAGAAAAAAGGCAGTTGATAATTTAAGAAAATACAAAATAGATGGGGTTATTGCTTGTGGTGGTGATGGAACATTTCATGGTGCTAATTTATTACACAAAGAATTTGGTATTAAAATAGTTGGAACTCCAGGTACAATTGATAATGATCTGTACGGAACTTATTTCACAATTGGTTATGATACTGCTATAAATACTGCTGCAGAAGCAATAGATAGAATTAGAGATACTGCTGATTCACACGGTAGAGTTTTTGTCATTGAAGTAATGGGAAAACACGCTGGTCATATTGCAATGGATGTAGGAGTAGCTTGTGGTGCAGAATATATTTCAGTGCCCGAAGCTTTGGAAAATTTGGATATTATCTATGAGAAAATGAAAGAACTTGGTATGCACAGTAGAATTATTATTATTATTGGAGAAGGTGGAGAATTTGGCGGTGCAAATGAATTAGCACAAAGATTAATTGAAATGTATGGTATAGATGTTAAAACAGCAGTATTAGGGCATATACAAAGGGGTGGCACGCCATCAGTTAAAGATAGAGTCCTTGCGTCACATTTGGGTATGGCTGCAGTTGATGCTCTTTTAGATGGCAAGACAGATGTAATGGTTGGAAGACATTATCAAAAACTTACGTTCACTCCTTTACAAGATACTTGGGAAATTAAAAAACCAATCGAAAATTACTTTTTTGAACTTGCAGAAATAATTTCATAGTAATTAAATTAAAACCCATTATATGAATATTTATGTTATTTTAAATTTATTTACATAATATCCACCTAATAAATTTAATAACCAATTAAAAATATCCTCTTCCATTAAGATAATTTATGGATAGAAATTGATGAAGCTAAAATGGCTAATCCTCTTTAGTAATAGATATACCTTTAATTATTACATCATAATAAAGTTTAAAAGTGATTTTTAAAATATTTATACTATTTATATTATTTATAGAAACAATTTCCAATATTGTATTATAATAATCTTCCCAATTATAATGCCATTCAAAATAAATTGATAGATTCATTAATAATTTTTTTTATTCACTCAGTTTTGATATTTTTGGAATTATTTTATTTATATTTTAAAAATATAAAATTATTTTAATCATACATTTTTTTACTTAATACGAGAAATAAAAATTAAAACTTCAAAAAATACATTTGGTGAAAGTCTTTATATAGATTCAACTGAAATAGAAACTAAACCTAAAAAAACTTTCATCAAAAAAGATATAAATTTTTTATTTAATTTAATGGTTAATTTATTTTTTATTGCTTTGGTAATTTGGTTAGGTGGTAATTTAATAAGGGTATCTCTAATCTATGATTTATATGAACCATTTTCAAATTTTATTTTAAAAAGTAATTATACAAAAGAAATTCAGATACAAAATATTTATTTATATAGTAATAGTGCTTTATACACAAATATTTCATACTTAATTGTATTAATTTCGTCGTTATTTTTGTTTTTTAACAAACTTAAAGAACTCAAATTAAGAGGTTGGCTTTTTATGTCATTAATTTTAATTTTATTACTTTCACCTTTTGAATTATATAATATATATTGCGATTATCAGCTTTATTATGTATTGCAATGGGAAGGTGGTGTAGATTATTTTGATGGTAATATTCAAAGGTACTGTATTGATAAATTTACTAATCAATTTCAAAGATCATTAGGAGTTCTATCTTATTTGAGTGGCTTTACTTCGATAATATTGTTTGTTTGGAAACCAATGGATAAAATAAATCAAATCGAAGAAATTTGATTACTAATTTAAATAAAAAACTAAATTTAAATTTAAAATAAATACTTGATCAATAAAAAGGTAATATATGTTTAATAATACTTATAACTTAATTAATCAAAATGACCCAGAATTAGCGTTAGCTGTTTCTGGTGAATTGGATAGACAAAATCATAAATTAGAATTAATAGCAAGTGAAAATTTCGCATCTCCTACAGTAATGGAAGCACAAGGTTCAGTACTTACTAATAAATATGCTGAAGGTTACCCTGGTGCAAGATATTATGGAGGTTGTGAGTGGGTTGATGTTGTAGAAAATATTGCAAGAGATAGACTAAAAGAGTTATTTGGAGCTGAATACGTAAATGTACAACCTCATAGCGGGTCTAATGCAAATTTAGCAGTTTATATGTCTTATATTAAGCATGGTGATTCTGTAATGGGATTAAGCTTGGAACATGGTGGACATTTAACACACGGTTC
>JBDNHS010000498.1:0-1955 GCA_041688685.1 Kapaibacterium sp. (SeqCode) | reverse complement strand
TGATATAAAAATAAAAAATATAGTTTTGGGTTTGTTATAGGTAGAAATAAAATAGAATAAAGTTAAAATTAAAGATGTCAATCCAAAGTAAAAAGCTGTTTCCCAATAATAATGTGATTTAAAGTCCTTTTTGTAATTCAAATAAAACGAACTTTTGACTTGTTCATTAGGTGAGATAGCCCCGTATATATCTGGATTAAATACTGAAATTAGTTGACTTGTTTGTAATGAGCCTTCTGTTGCTAATTCAAAAGAATTTTCATTTCTTCTTGATTCTTTTGCTAATTCAAGTGAGGGTAATAGTTGAATACTAAAAATACAAATACCAATTAAAATTGGTATGAAAGAAAATACTGAGATATTTAGATATTCAATTGCATTTCCTTTTTTTATTAAATTGTAAATCAAATAAAAGATATAAACAAAAAATAAAAATAGTGAAATATAAAGCATTGTTTGTGGGTGGCCAGATAAAATAGAAAACCCAAATATTAAACCACTTATGATAGAGTATTTTATTCTTCTTAATAATTCAGTTTCAATTAGTCCTTTTCTGAAATACATCAAAACCAAAGGGAACCAAGCCAAATGGTATATCATCATAGGATGAATAACGTGACATATCATTAGCATAGAAAAGGAATATGTAACTGCACCCAAAAGTGATGAAATTGAACTTACTCCGAATGATCTATTCAGTAACCAAAAATTGAATTGAGCAATAATAAAGTGAAGTACTATTACTAATTCTAAAGCAAATACTGGTAATTCATTATTAACTAAAAACAAACCTAATAATCTATTTAGAGGATAAAAAAATCCAACTTGTAAATCTGCCAAAAAAGGCATACCAGCAAATGAAAAATTATTCCAATGTGGTAAAAAGCCTTTAGCAAATTCGTTTGCAGCATAAGTTTGATGAGGTAAAACGTATTCTGTAAAATCTTCCCAGAAAAAGCCATCAAAGAAAATATTATTAAAATATAATATAGCAAATATTGTGAAAAGACACAATGCAATCAAAGGATGAATTTCTAATAATTTTTTGATATTATTAGATTTACTTAATTTACTTAATTTTTCATCATTGATATTAATTTTTGAAATTACTTTATTTTTCATAAATATTTGTAAGTGTATTGATTAATAACTCAATTATTATTTTAATTTTTGAGCAATTACAATTATAGATAAACCAAATGGGAATTTAATATTAGGTAAAAATTTCTTTTCTTTATCAAAAATACTTTTCAAAATTGAATTAGTGGTATCTGAAACTACATCAACTGGAGAATTACTTTTTTTGTTCAATAATTTATCCAAAAATCTTTTGACTACTACAGCTGGAAATAAAAAAGTGTTAAAATAACTTGAATATTTTATATGAAAACACTGAGATTTTAATAGTTTTTCAAATTGATTGATATTATATCTTCTATAGTGCATGTGTATAATATCGTGTTCGCTCCAAAGCCATTTGTAAGCAGGTACAGTAGCAACAAAATATCCACCAATTGGTAGCAAGTCATAAATATCATTTATTGCTTTAGCATCGTCTTCTATATGTTCAATTACATCAAGTGCAAAAGCTGTTGAAAATTCGATATTCTCGTTTTTCCCCTCGCTTTTAAGTTTATTTTTTAATTCATCTATATAACAATTAAATAAATTAGTTAGTCCCCTTTTTTTGCAATAGTCCAATGCTATAGGTTCTGTATCCAGACAATATACTTCATATCCCTGATTTTGTAAATTAATTGCAAAACCACCAGTACCACATCCAATATCTAAAACTTTTGAGTTACTTATTTTTTTGTCTTTATTACATAAAGTTTCAAAAATGTTTTTTACAATAGAATTTCTTGAAAGAAACCAAAAATAGTTATTTTCGATTTGATAATTAGAGTGATAAACAACTTCGTTCATTTAATTTTATTTAGAATTTGCAATTGATT
>JBDNHS010000065.1:0-8167 GCA_041688685.1 Kapaibacterium sp. (SeqCode) | reverse complement strand
CATTTATGATGTGAAAGATGGGAATTTTAGAATGTCTATTTTGGCAGAAGACTTTATAGTTTTGGGTGCCGATTTTAAAATAATGAACACAGAAACTAAAGAAATAATTGAAAATTGGAAATTTACCACAGACAAAGGCAAAAGTGTATATTATGATATAAAAGCATTACCTGACATTTTGAATAAATGTAATGTTTATTGGAATGTTGTTTGTTGTTCATCTAACTCAAATAGATATATGGGCAAAGTACAAATTAAAGTTATGCAAGGCAATAAAACTTTAAAAACAACAATGCCAACATCGTATAAGTTAAGAAATTTGCCACCCTGTCAATTAAACGGAAGTGAAGAGTTTTCTGGTAACTTTACCTTTATCAAAAATACTGATATTAATAAAGGTCAATAAATTTTGGTTTTGTTTTAGATTAGTTCAGTTTAGTGTAGTATAGCTTGACTTACTTTTGATTTACCTCTAAGAAATCGAGTGCGTTATAAATTGCATTATTTGACTGTGCAAATTCTAAGAATTTACCATAACTCACTTCGCTTTTGAGTATCTCTGAATTACCTACCATAATAAATACTTCTTTTGCTCTTGTAAGAGCTACATTCAATTTTCTATCAATTTGATTATCAATTTGGTTGTCAATGGTTTGGGAAATTGATTGTATAGATTTTAATTGTTCTTTATCCTTTACTACCGATGAGAAAAAGATAATATCTCGTTCAGAACCTTGAAATCTTTCGACAGTATCTATCGATATTTCTATTGGTTTGTTTTCTTCATTTTGAAGTTTGAGTATGTCATCAATAGATAGTTTTAGATTAGAATTTTGAATTCTAAATGGCGATATAATTCCAAAAGTTTTATTATTAATTTTATGCTCTTTTTCTTCAAAATACTCAATAAACAAATTGATAATATCTTTAATTATTATTATTTCGAATGTGTTAAGTTTATTATCGTCAAAGTTTGAGCTGTCTGCATTGTCTGTATTGTCTATATTATTGTTATCAATATTTTTAATATCTTTGACTTTTGCAGTATCAATAAATATCACTCTTTTTGAGAATATAAATTCAATAATTTTATATTTATTTTCGTTAGATAAGTTCTGAGTATTTAAATCCAATGAAGTTTTTTGGTATTTACTCAATTTCAATTTATCGTCATAAAATAAAAAGTTAGCATAATCCATAATGTCTTTGTGCATACGAGCTTGCTCTTCGAGCATACCGTAGTTTTGAGTCCAGTTATTTTTGATATTTAGATTAATCATTCTTTCGAAATAAGAAATTCTAAAGTCAGTCAAACCTATTTCATCTTTAAGTATTGGGTCAATTTCTAATTTTTCTTGAACTGAAATTGCCGGTAATTGTTTCTCATCTCCAATCATTACAAATTTTTCAACATTAGAGAAAATCACACCCATTGTAGATTCTAATATTTGTGAGGCTTCGTCAATTATAGCAATATCGAACTTTTTGACTTCAAACAATTCTGGATTGGTAACCAAAGAAGAAGTTGTTGAGACAAATATTCTACATTTTTTTACTTCTTCTAATATAACATCTAATTTATTCTCTTTGCTGAAAGTTTGAAGGTATCTTAATTCACCACCACCAGTATTATTTCCAATTCTAAAATATTCATCATTTAAACCCAATGAATTCAGTGCATAACACAACTCATCAACTGCCCTATTTGTAAATGATGTAATTAGGATATTTTGATTTGTATTTTCAAAAATAATCTTTATTAAATACTTTATAAAGTAAGATGTTTTACCACTACCTGGAGGACCTTGTACCAAAAAATAATCTTTATTTACTATCGCTTTTGTTATTAATTCTAATTGAATATCAGACAAAATATTTTCATATTGTTTTAGATTATACTTATTATATACATCTATATTTTTATCTATAATAGTATTATCTATACCAATAAATGTATTAAATTTACGAGACAAAATAGAATTATAAATCAAACTATAGAGCTTTTTGGAGTTTGTGTCTGTGGATTCTGGTATAATTTTCCAGTATTCATTTTCTAAAAAATACTGCTTTTCTACTTGTTTATTTCTAAGACTTACCTTTACCGAATTTTTGTGTAGTTCTTTTATATAACCTTTGAGAATAACATAATTATAAAGTTTCTTAGCATTTGTATTTTCATCATTAGTATTAGAAAAAGAATTTGAACCGACAGAGATAATGACCGAATCCCCAAGTCTTATTGATGAACTTATTTTATTAGATTCATTGATAAATACAATATGTAGATTCTCGAAATCTGAGTTTGTGTAATCAATTTTAAGTGAATTTATTATATTTATATTTTTAGAATTAGAATTATTATCACGATTTGAATTAGAGGCATCTTCCCAATATTTTAGTGCATTTTGACTTGAATTTTGGCTAAATATACCTAAATTTTGTGCATAAGATTCACGATTTATAAACTTAGTTATTTCTTTGAAGTATAATTGATTTATATTATCTAAGTTCTGAATATTATTTATAATTGTTTCAAATTCGTATTTATCAAATTCAAATTTTTGACAATATTGATTTAATGTTAGATTAGTTTTATTATTATTTCGATTATCTTTATTACTTTCATTAATTTTACTAATAATATCGTCAAAGAAATTTACATTGCTCAATAGATATTTACGTTCAGCAAAAACAATTTTATTACGTGACTTAATTACTTCTTTTTTAATTTCATTTGAATTTACCGCATCTTTTAGAAATTTATCTTCCAAAACAGAATATAATATCTGCGAGGTACCTGTTCTTTGGGGGAATGTTGAATCCAATAGTAAATTATAACAAGTAACTTGGACAAGATATTGGTAGCTGATTTGCGACCTTACAATTTGATTATTAATTAAAATATTACCTTGACTTTTGTATTTACTTGATTTTAATTCTATAATATTTTTTTTATTATTATCATATTTATCAGTAATAAGCAAATCTAATCTACCCTGAAGCCCATAAATTGGAGAAATAAAAGATGGCTCAATCATCACACTATTTTCACCAATTATATTTTTGAACTTATGTAAGGTCAAATAATGTTTTTTTATATCACTTTCGATATTAAATTTATTATCAAAATTAGTTGTGTATAAAGATATAAAACTTAATATTTTATTTTTGTAAGATTGTGTAATCAATTCCTCGTAATTTACATCTTCATTACTTATAATTTCATCTAACATATAATTTACAATATTACCAATTAACAAATATTGATTGGTTTTATATTTTTTATATTTTGATAAAAAATAATAATCTAAATTAAATTTATTATTTATGTAAGTACTTGCTAATTCTGTTGCATCAAACATCAAATCGGGTTCTAAAACGATATAACTATTTTCGTTGGAAATATATATATTTTTGGTTACCTGATTAGTTTTAATGGCATTGACTTTAATATTATTAAATAACTGACCATAAATTTCATCCCATTCGTTGGATAAAATCAAACAAATTAATTTGTTTTCAATGAGATATTTTTCTAAATTTTCATTTATATTTATAATTTCATTATAGTTTACTTTAATTTTACTAAAATTATTTTTGGATTGTTTGCCAAAACTTTCATAAAAGAACAAATATTTAATTGAGTTTTTGTTGTTTTTGTCTTCGAATCTATGATAAAGAACTAATCCAATTAAATCTACTGTTATTTTGTTGCCTGAGTTTGATTCAATAGAGTTGTTTTCTACCGAATTTTCTACCGAATTTTCTGTTTTATAATCTATTTGATTCACATTTTGACTTACATCATTCTTTGTATTTATGTATTGATATATTGCTTTATAAAACTCAATAATGTATTTCATATAGAAAACTATTTGCTTTTCAGTTAAATTGAGAGCAATTTTTTTGTTTAACTTCTCATTATTCAAAAAAACAAATTGATTAATTTCATTAATAATACTTTGATTTATATTATATTCATTTTGGAGATAAATTATTCTATTTTGGATAAGCGGAAAGGTAATATTATTGACAGAAGTGATAGTTTCAATAGTTTTTTTGAAATTTTTCATCAATTCATCAAACTTCATATCAGGTACTAGGAATTTTTTATAAATTGATTCAATTTCTTTGATTTTTTTTTCAATAATTTCTATTATTAATTTTTCGCTTTCTTTTATGTTATTCATTTTTTAAGTTGTTCAATTTTCTCAATAAAAAAATAGACTGCAACAAATGTTACAGTCTAAAATTAAGTATAAATATTTTGAAAAAAAAATCTAAATATAGTTTGTGTTACTTTATTTGATTAGAATTTTACAATATTAGAATCTTGGTTCAAATTCCAATATTTCTTTATAAAGTTCCGCAACAATATCTTCTTCTTTTACATATCTTACAGGTTCACCATATTTGAATAGTAATCCCTTACCTTTTGATGCAGCAATACCTATGTCAGCATCAGCAGCTTCCCCAGGTCCATTTACAGCACAACCAAGAATAGATACTTTAACTGGTTTTTTGATATGTTTTACCAAACCTTCTAATTCATTTACAATAGCGAATAAATCAACATCTAGTCTACCACAAGTTGGGCAAGATATTATTTCTACTGTTCTTTGTGCAAGTCCAAGAGATTTTAGAATTTCTTTACCAACCTCAACTTCTCTTTCTGGCTCGTCGGTCAATGATACTCTAATTGTATCTCCAATACCTTCTGCCAATAAAGTGCCAATACCAATAGCGGACTTGATTGTACCAACTCTTGTTGTACCAGCTTCGGTAACTCCTAAATGCAAAGGAATATCAGTTCTTTCGGCAAATAATCTGTATGCAGAAATCATTAAAGGCACTGAAGTAGACTTGACAGAAACGACTAAATCTTCAAACCCAAAATCATGAGCAATTCCGACGTGTCTCATTGCACTTTCAAACAATGCTTCATCAGTTGGATATCCATATTTATCTAATAAATCTTTTTCTAATGATCCAGAGTTTACCCCAATTCTAATTGGAATACCACGCTCTTTTGCTCTGTCTAATACTTTTTTTATTCTTTCTTTTTTACCGATATTACCCGGATTAATTCTAACTGCAGCAATACCAGCATCAATGGCTTTTAGAGCAAAAGTATAATTAAAATGAATATCTGCTACCAAAGGAACTTTTGATTGTCTGACAATCTCGGCAATAGCATCAGCAGCTTCAAGATTGTTAATAGTTACTCTGACTATATCAACTCCGGCTTCTTCGCATCTTTTGATTTGTTCAACTGTTGCTTTTATATCTGCCGTTTTGGTTTTGGTCATAGTTTGGACAGATATTGGTGCATCTCCACCGACTTGTATTCCGCCAACAAAAACAGGTCTTGTTTTTCTTCTTGGATATTTATTAACCACTTCTTCGTGATTTTTTTTTGGTTCAGATTTTTTACCGTCAAGGGTATCTAATCCTACGTACTTTTGATTTTCTGTTATATTTGACATATTAAAACTTAGTATTAGAGTTATTATCTTATGTTATAAACAATAAACAAAGAATATAAAATTAAGTGTCTTTAAATTCAAAATTATTTTATTTATTTATTTTATTTTTTTACTCAATTCAATCAAAATACGCTTTTCTTTTTCAGTCAAATTTTGATATCCAGAGGTATTAATCTTATCTAAAATGATATTAATTTTCGCTTGGGTAATATCTTCCCCATCAATATTTAGAGTAAATTGATTTCTATTTTGAAAATTCTGCTGTTCATTATAATCATTTTCCATTTTTACTATTTTGGGTTGATTATAAACTCTATTCTGTGAATTATTCAAATCATACATTGGCTTTTCATTATTTTCGGAAGAATTATAATAGCCAGTTTTATTGAAATTATTATTTTTATCATATTTTTCAAATAGTCTAAAAATACCTAATTTGGGACCAGCTAATAATAGAAATACACCTGTCAAAGCACCAGCAACGTGGGCAAAGTGAGCTACTCCTGAATTTGCAGAGCTAAAACCAGAGAATATTTCAATAGCACCAAATAAAATCACAAAAAACTTTGCTGGGATTGGAATAAATAATGGGAACATCATTACTTGCCTGTTGGGAAAAGTCATACCAAATGCAGCCAAAAGTCCAAAAATAGAGCCTGAAGCGCCAACAGTTGGGGCATCAGCAGTGAATATTTGTAATAACCCTGCTCCAATACCACAAAAAGTATAATATATTAAGAATTTTCTACTTCCCCAAAGCGTTTCTAATTCTGAGCCAAACATCCATAATGCAAACATATTAAAAAATAAGTGCATTAAACCGCCGTGCATATATTGATATGTAATTAATTGCCAAGGATAAAACTCAGCAGTCAAAATATTATTACTCAATGGCTGTAATGCCATAATATCAAAATATAAATTATAGAGTGGAAAATCCCCTACTCTAAATCCTTTCAATAAAAATTCTAAAAGGAATACAGCTATATTCACCATTAGAAGTGATTTTACCACTGGTGGTATCATCGAAAAAGGATTGTTGTTTTGTCTGTTAAAGTTATTCATAAGTTTAATTTAAATTCAGAATAATTGACGCATAAAATTTTTATTTGTTTGATTAAAACATTTATAATCAAAATAAAAAAGACTGTTCAACAATAAACAGTCTTTTATAATAAATATATATGCTAAGTTGTGATTTTTTAAGTCTTGTATTTAAATAAAGTCATCTAAAAATTTAACTCTAAATATTCTACTCTAAATATGTGAACTAAGAATTTCCAGTTGATTTTCTGATTTCATCTCTGATTGAAGCAGCCAACTCATAATCTTCATTAAGGATTGCTTTGTCCAATTTATTCTTTAATTTATCTAATCCTTCAAATTGACTACTACTAAAAGGTTTTTCGCTTTTAGGTCTAACGTTTGAGTAATTAGAATCTTTGATTTCAGAATTTGTTTCCTCTTCTTCCTCATCAATTATCCCAACCTCATCAAGGATATCTTCTTCAACATAAATAGGCGCATTGCATCTAATAGCGATTGCAATTGCATCACTTGGACGTGAGTCAATTTCAATTTCGCCATCATCAAAACTTAATAAAGCATAGTATGTACTTTCTTGTAAATCAACAATATTCACTTCAGTCAAGGTAACATCCATTGCATTTATCAAAGACTTAAACAAATCGTGTGTCATTGGTCTTGGTGTAGTAAGCTTTTCCATTTCTATTGCAATAGATTGAGCTTCGGTAGCACCAATTAAAATAGGTAATCTTCTATTTCCATCTTCTTCTTTGAGAATCAAAGCAAAGCTATTATTGGAATTAGGTGTCGATATACCCAAGATATTTAATTTTATTTTTCCCATCTTCTTCTATATTCTTCTTCTGTGTAATAATCAAAAATAAAATTTATACAATTTTTAATAAATTTTATTTAAAGTTAACAAAAAATATCTAAATATAATTATTTAGGCATATTTTCTATTAATTGAGTCATTTTAGGAAGTACCTCAAATACATCTCCAACAATACCGTAATCACATACTTTAAATATTGGAGCATCTTTATCTTTATTAATTGCCAAAATTATTTTTGACGTTGACATACCAGCCAAATGTTGAACGGCACCCGATACTGCACAAGCTACATATAGATTAGGAGAAACAGTTTTTCCTGTCTGTCCTACTTGTTCGCCGTGAGGTCTCCAACCAGCATCAACAACTGCTCTCGAAGCACCTACTGCTCCACCCAAAGCTTTTGCTAAATTTTCTACTAAAAAGAAATTTTCTGGTCCCTTAAGTCCTCTACCACCAGTTACAATTTTTTCAGCTTCGGCAACATCAATTTTACCTTCATTTTTCATAGTATTAGTTACTTTTGCTTTCAAATTATTACTATCAATAGTAACGCTTTTATTTTCAAAAGTAGTATTTACTGTCTCTGATTTAGTTGCAGTGAATATATTTGGTCTCAGACTAAATACTTTTGTTGCTTTGTTTACTTTTACTTTAACAATCGCTTTACCAGCATAAACTGGTTTAGAAGCAATAATTTCATTATTAAATTCTAAGCCCACACAATCAGACACATAACCTGCTTCTAATCTGACAGTTACTCTTGGAGCTAATTCTAAGCCTACTGAATTAGAACCAAAAAGTAATGTATTACAATTATTTT
>JBDNHS010000497.1:0-3739 GCA_041688685.1 Kapaibacterium sp. (SeqCode) | reverse complement strand
TTAATTATTAATAATTAATTTAAAGAGTGTTGTCTGAATGAAAAATCAAGAAAGTTTAGAATATGACCTATGTATCATTGGTGCTGGACCATCTGGTTATGCAGCAGCAATGAGGGCAATGGATTTAGGTAAAAGAACAGCTTTAATAGAAAAAAATAATATTGGTGGAGCAGGTTTATTTGATGGAGCACTTTCTTCTAAAACATTATGGGAAATATCTGAAGCATACTCAATAATTAAATCTACAAACTATGGATTTTCAGTGTTGGAAAGTGAATTAGAATACACAAACATTATTCTTGAAATGAATTCAGCATTAAAAGAAAAATATCACCAACTAAAAACTCAAATAGATTATTATCGAAATAAAAAAATGTTAGATTTTTATAAAGGTTTTGCAACTGTAAAAAATAAAAATGAAATTGAAGTACAATCTGAAAGTAATAATATTAGTCTCACAACAAAAAATATTATATTAGCTGTTGGCTCTAAACCTAGAAAATTAAATAATATACAAATAGATGAACAAATTATTGTAACAAGTGATGGGGTAAATCATTTTACAGAATTTCCAGAAAGTATAGTAATTTTGGGAGCAGGAGTAATTGGTTGTGAATTTGCAACTATATTCTCTAATTTTGGTAAAACTAGAGTTTTTTTGATTGATAAACAAGACAGAATATTGCCTTTTGAAGATGACGATTTATCTAACTTAATTGCTAATAATTTAGAAAAAAGTGGTGTTACTATTCATAGAGGTGCATCATTAGTAAGTATGGAAGTCATTGATAATAGAGTTGAATATAAACTTTCCTTTAATGATGGTAGGCAAGAAATATATAATGTAGAAAAAGCTCTGATATCTATAGGACGTGTTCCAAATATTGAAAATTTAGGTCTGGAAAATGTTGGTTTAGAAATCAATCAATCTGGTCACGCTATTGATACTAATACAAAGAGTAATATTGACAATATTTACGTAGTTGGAGATTTTACTGCTGATATTGCATTAGTTAATATAGCAGAATTGGAAGGCAGATATGCTGTAGAAAAAATGTTTGATTTGGAGCCAATTGATTTAATCTACGAAAACACTTCAAGTATAATGTTTTTAAAACCAGAAGTAGCAGTAGTTGGTATTAATGAACTTCAAGCTAAAAGAAGAAAAATACCTTATAAAATGGCTTCATTTAATTATAAGTTCATAAATAGAGCTATTGCAATGAGAGAAACCGAAGGATTTTTTAAATTAATCGTAACAGACGATGATGAAATGAAAGTTTTAGGTATGAGAGTTATTGGTTCACAAGCATCAAGTACTATTGATGCAGTATCCTTACTTATTTCTTTAGGGAAAGGTATTAGACATTTGACTGAAATTATTCATCCACATCCTTCAATTACAGAAGGACTACAAGAATGTGCTAGAATGTTAATAGGTACTTCAATTATAAAGCCAGAAATTTTTACCAATGACTTAAAATGTTATAAAGTGGATGTCAATGGTAAAGTAACTTTTTTATTTAATTAATATGATAATAATGAAATATGGTGGTACTTCTGTTGGAAGTGCTGAAGGTATAAATAGAATTCATAATATATTATTAAAAAAACTAAAAAATGAAAATAAAAAGAAAATTGTAAATGATTTTAACAAATCAAATGAGTCTAATGAATTTATTAAATCTAAAATAATTTTAGTATTATCTGCATTTAATGGTGTTACTAATATCCTTGAAGAAATTATTGAAGATTTTAAAAATTATAAAGATATTTTAAATAAATATGAAAACAACGTTGAATCATATATTAATTTATTAATTACAACTAAATTAAATATAATTTATGATATGCATACTTATTTAATTAATAACTTACACGAATTATATATTATCAATACTTCCAAGTTAAAATTAAATAATAAAAAAACAAAAAATACTTTTAACATCAAAGAAATTTTCAATTTAGAATTTGAAAAATTAAATAATTTAATAAAAATAATTTTTATTCATAAAGAAATAAATGATAATCATTTTGATTTGATTTTAAGTTTTGGTGAATTATTTTCTACTAAAATTATTTATAATTATTTAAAGTTAAATGATATAAATATTAACATTATCAATTCGTTTGATATTTATAATTTTAAAAAAGATAAATATGGAAACTTAGAATTTAATTTCATTAAAAATAATACAAAAAAGATAATACTCAGAAAGTTTAATAAGTTCGATATTATTATTACTCAAGGTTTTATTGCTAATAATTATGAAAACAATATAGTTACATTGGGCAGAGGTGGTTCGGATTTATCAGCATCTATTTTAGCAAATTTATTTGATGCTGATATTTTAGAAATATGGACAGATGTAAGTGGAATCTTTACTAGTGACCCAAGAAAAATCAATAATACTACCACAATAAAAGATATAGATTTTGAGATAGTTAAAAGTATGGCATACTTTGGTGCAAAAGTATTACACCCAGAAACACTTATGCCTACTATTGAAAAGAATATAAATGTAAAAATATTAAACACATTTGATGAAGGTAAAATACATACTAATATTCACAAAAATTTCATAGATAATTCGCAAAATCAAAAATTAATTTCAATTGTTTTTAATCAAAACACATTATTTGTAGTAAGTAATTACTTTTTTAAATTTTCAAATATTTTTGTAAAAATATTAAAGAATGAATTTATTTATTTGATTGAAGGTAAATACTTAGATATTTTAAAATTAAATATAGAAAATAATAATTCAGTGAATAATGATTTTTCAAATACTGAAAATAAATTAATTCCCAACTTTGTAAAAATTGAATTAAGTAAAACAATTTATTTAATTGGTGTTAATAACATCAATTTTAATTTGATATCTGAGAAAATTACTAAACTAAAGTCAGAATATCAATTTACCTTACTTTATTTTGATTATGATATTAATTTGAAAACAATTATAATTATTTTGAATAACATTGAAGAAGAAAAATTTGAAGCACTTGTGCAAACAATGCATAATAATTTAGTTTATAATAATTAATACTTAACAATTTAAAAAAATATTAACACAACTCTAAAATAATTAAAATATTTTCATTATTTTAGTTTTTCTGAATAATATTTTATTAAAAAGTATAAATAAAAATATGTTAAAATCTACATCTGAGTATAATCTAGAGACATCACTATTAATATTAGATGATGATTCTGAATTATTAAAACGTCTAAAAAAGTTGTTCTCTAATATTTATGATGTCAAAATAGTTATGTCCTCAAAAGAAGCTTATACCACTATTAAATTAGGGTTTATCCCTGGAGTTATAATTTCAGACCAAGATATGCCAAACGTTTTAGGTAGCAAGTTTTTGGAAGATACTTCCAAAATTCTTCCAGATTCTTCAAGAATATTAATGACTGGTCACAATGATAGTAAAGATATTGCAAAATATATTAGTGATGCAAAAGCTTTTATGTTTTTATTTAAACCCTTTACTGACTTAGAAATAATCCAAACTGTTAAAATATCTTTTGAAAGATTTAAAAATATTAAAACAACAAATCATCTCAAAAAAAGTTATGTAAATCTTCAAACTCAAATTAAAACTCAAACAGAGAAAATAAAACTATTAGAAATTGAAAACTTCAAATCAGAACAAGATTATTTAGAAACTTTTGCTTTAATGTCTGATAAGTTAGAAAGTAGTTATTATTTTACAGGTAAAACTAATTATG
>JBDNHS010000496.1:0-3393 GCA_041688685.1 Kapaibacterium sp. (SeqCode) | reverse complement strand
ATAAAATAAAATAAAATAATTATTATATTTTATAATAATATATACAAATTGATGGAAGTACCACAACCAGACGGAAATATTAATTTAGAGGATTTTTGGGACACATATTTAAGTCAAACATTACCCAATTATACATTGGGTAAAATAAAGGGTATAAATGATGTTGATGAAAACGGACTGAAGAATACTTATAAAACTATGGGAAATATATTCGATGCTTATTCGCAAACAACAACAGATGAAATATTAATAGACAAATATAAAACGTTAAAAGATGAATGTATGAGAATGGCCGGTGACGTTGTTGCATTGACCGAAGATAACAAAGAAAAAGTACAAGTATTTAAAAGTCGAGATAAATTAGAACTAGTACAATTTGATAAAAATTTATTAAATCAAGATGTAATAATGCATTCAGTTATTGATAAGGAAAATTTAGAATTTAAAGTAAAAACTAATGGTAATATTGTTGCATTCGGGGAAGGAGACCCATTTAAAAAAGAGACTAAAACAGAACAAGAACAAATATACGAACGAGTAAATAAAATGTTTAATCGTTTAACGCTGAGCATTAGTGTGAGTTATTATTTAGTTGAATTTGATGGAAAAGATTTTACGCCTATTATTTTTAATCATAAAGATAAATATTCTACACAAAAAGAACTTGATGAACTGTATAAAGAATTGTGTAGCCTTCCAAACGCAATAGTTGATGCGAGTAATACAAATATAGTGGATTTAACAAATGTTGACAACCCTGTTTTACTACCAATAATTGGTAAGCTTATTTCCAAAATGATTCAATGTGTGCTGTACAAAATGTTAGTTGCAGTCCCAGATATGTTTAATAAAAATGAATTATATTTAATGAGAATTGAATCAATTAAAAGACATGCTAAAAAGGGAGCAGGAAGAAGTATGGCTACAATATTTCCTCACAATGATCAATGCTTAAGTGAAAGTATTGATAGAGTAAATTGTGATTTGGTTTCAATTATTTATTACGATATTAAAGATAGCATAACTTTAGCTGAGAGTAAATATACATCTGCTGGATTTTTCTTTAGTGAAGATATACCCAATCCATTATCAACAGATAGAGAAACAGAACAATATGCAACTAGTTCAACAATAACAGATTTTATAAAATATATTAATATTAAACCAAGATTAATTACAAATGTTCCTGTTAAATCTGGTTCATATGCGATATGGAGAAATTCGGGAAAATATTTGGAACCAATGAGTCAGGGAAGAAAAACATATGATGGTGATGAGCAATTATTTGAAATAAGGGATAACGATAAAAGTTTTAAGTATATCAATCCCCAAATTGATTTTAATAATCCCACAAACATTAAAAACAATATATTTAGTTGGCATATTTCTCCCCTAAATATTTTAAATAAACTAGATAAAACAGATGAGAATAAGTATTATTTGGATAATTATAACATAGAAGATATTTTAAGTAACATTAATAAAGGACTTACTAGACTACAAAAACTAGATAGTAGCATGTTACCTGCGCTACTGGAACTGATTCCAAAACAATACACATATAAAAATAAGGATGATGATGATGTACTTATAACAAGTGATAATATTAACAAATTAGTAGATGATGAAAATTACTTATTCAAATGTTTTATTGAGGTTTCAGAAACTCTGAATGAGTTGTTGCTCGAGGATAGAGATGAACATAACCACCTACAACTAGTGATATTGAAAGGTAATTATTTAGGTAGAGAAATAAAAAAAATATCGAATAATTATACTTCTCCTTTTGTCGATAGAAATTTTATGACTGTAAGACGGTCTCCATTTAATCCATTCAGAACTCTTAGGGATTTATTTCATGTAAAAATAAATGTTGCAAGAGAATCTTATAATATTATAGATTCAATACCAGGTGTTGTAGGATTTAATAAGAGTTTAATGACAAATATTAAAACTATTCATACAAAAATATATGGTGGTATAAGAAAAATGGTTAAATCAGCGAACCTCCCAGCTAATACTCCATTAGAGGTATTGAATAATAAGCTTAGAGCAATATTATACAAATATACTGATGAACTGTATCAAAATTTTTTAGCTAAGAAGGATGGCGCAGTAAGCACATATAGATTTTTTATAGATAGTCTATGTAGTTTAAATAAAAAAATTAATGAAATATTACAAGGTGAAATGATAACTGAAAAATTAATAAAAACACAAGCAACTCAAGATGTTATGGAGTATAAACCCGCAGATAATGAAGCAAATATTGAAAGATATAAACATTATCAAAAATATCTTAAATATAAACAAAAATATATTCAATTAAAAAATAAATTAATTGCCAGAAAATAAACAATATTTATTTCATTTATTTCATTATATAGTCTTAAAATATTTAAAAAGCCTATAAAACGAATTAATCCACGCCAGAGTTTATATTAATTATAAACTAATGCCTATAATTAATATAAAACATTGTTAGCTAAAAAAATTGAAATTTTAATATATTTGATTTTTTAATATAATAATAATTAAGTATAACCCATTACAACATAATATGCTAGTATATCAGAATAGTAATTATATTACTATTGAATTGGAAAATTACGGAGATTTTATCACCGCACTTACCAATGCTAAAATTTCCAGTCGTTGTATCCATGTTTCTATTTTTAGCAACTATATTATAATTGATTTAGATAAAACAACAACTATGACAGTAGAAGAGTTAAATAACTTAGTTATTGTTAATGATTTAGACATAATTAGTTGTTTAGTCAGTCTAAATCGCTTTACTAACAATGAAAGGCAGGTCTATTTTATGCCATCAAGAGATATTTCAGAATACAAATTTCTTCCAAGTGAAAGTAATAGTAAATTTAAAATTAATAGTATCAAATCTGAAATTACTAACACAAATGAATTAATTGATAAAAATCTTACTTATAATATTATGACAGGAATATTATCAATTTATTAATATTGTAGAAGCATATTATTACCCAATTATTTGCTTTCATAGCTCAGTAGGTTAGAGCGTACGCTGTTAACCGCAAGGCCATAGGTTCAACTCCTATCTATAGCGTTTTATTTATCATCTTTAATTTTTGATAGATAACAATTTTATTTAACAATTTTATTTAACAATTTTATTTAACAGTAATATTTAACAATTTTATTTAAAACATAGGAAAAGCAATTTCATCAGCTTTCATTGGATTACATTTATAATTATATAAATAGTAGTTCAAATATCCATTCCCTTCTACAAATTTACAATCAGTAATCATAGACTGTAAATCGAACATTTGTAAAATATTAAATACATCAACACCTGCTTCTTTTGCATAGTTTAGACCAATATTTATCAATTGGTCTAATTTTAAACTT
>JBDNHS010000064.1:0-9873 GCA_041688685.1 Kapaibacterium sp. (SeqCode) | reverse complement strand
TTGGGGTCGCGAGTTCGAGTCTCGTTTCTTGCTCTACGATGTAATGTCGTAATGTTCCTCTTTATGCTGCGTGCCTTGTTGTCACTTCCCCCCGATAACAAGGCATCTTTTTTTATAACACCTATTTCACTCTAATATAGATTAATATTTTACTTTTTAAGTAACTAAAATAGTCCAACATTAAAAAAATTAAGAAAATATCAATTATTTTTCATAATTATGTAACTTTCATTCTTTTTATTTGTTAATACTATTGAAAGCAATAAAAATTATCTTTTGTTATATAATTTTACAAATTTTGAATTTATATTTTAAGATTGCTTAAATAAAGAATATCAACCTTATCCACATCAAATTAATTGTTTATGTAAGTTTTTTACGATTTTGCTACTATTAGATAAAGTGTTCTTTAATTTATAATTAAGTAATTTAATTTAAGTTCAAAGACATTTTAATATTATGTTGATGTATATGCCTAGTCTAACATTTTGCATATATTTTTACAATATAACTTTTTAAATTTTTAGCAGAAAAAAGACAATTTTAATAAATAATATAACCGTTTCTTTTATAAAACGAATTATTCGTAGAAATATAGTGATTACATAGATTTAATGATTAATTTAAAATATGTTAATAACTACATAATACAGTAACATTTGATTCGTTGTACAATTATAAGAAATATATAGAAATATAGGAGTGGTAATGAAGAATCAACTTAAAAATACGGCTATCTTAGAATTCAAAACAAAGGACACTTTGTTCTTAGATCTGCTCAGTTTGAGAAACTACAAAATTTTGTTGTCACTTGTATTTTTATTACTCTTTACACTAAATTCTGAGTCATTGTTTAGTACTACGAATAATAACTATCTTGCCAGTTCTGGTATAAAAGTTATCAGTTCAACTCCTCAATATTTGATTATATCTTACAAACCAAAATTATTAGAAGTAAAACAAAAATTAATTAGTGATAACTTATATTTTGAGCCGATTTTTGTTGGTACTCAGAATTTATATTCAACAAATAATTCACCCAAAAATCAGGTGATTAATTGCGATATAACACTACCATCTCAGTCTGGATTCAAAATTAGAGATATCAAAGTTGCTAAGATTAATTCTATTGATGGTGTTATAGTGCCATTTGAAACTGGTTATGGAATATCAGCTGCCGAAGTTAACATAAATGAAACATATGACAATTATCAAAACACTGAATGGGCTGAATTAAGTTATAAAGGTATTGCAAGAGATAGATATGCTGGGAATTTATCAATAATAGCTGCGAGATATAATAATATCGAAAATAAAATTGAATTACCAGAAGAAATTACTATAACTATTGAATTTACTACTCAAAATACTAAAAATGATCAAAGTGAACTAAATAAGAACAAAAACTTTAAAAATGAATCTAACATTGATTTTAATACACTAAATGAAAATGTGGCAAATGAATTCAAAACATATAGAGATATTGATAATAATAATGAAAATACGCTTTATAATTTAGTAAAGAATTATACAACAAACAATACATTAAATTCTAATTCTAATTCTAACTTAAGTCCTAATTCTAAAAATTCAAATAAAATACAATCAGTTAATAATAATAATTGGTATAAAATCGAAATTCCAATTAATAATTTCTATCGAATTACTGCTGCTCAAATTAGTTCTATGGGATTTGATTTTAATAAAGAGGACTTCCGTACTATCAAAATCTTTGGTAATGGTGGAAGACATTTGAATGAAAAGCCAACAGCTGGATTGTTGAATTTACATTTTGAACACGAAAAAGCAATCGAAACGAATGCTGACGGTAGTTTGAACTCGATTGTTTTCTTTGGTGAGACTAATACTGGATTTAGAGTGGATAACGAAAGTAAATACGAGGCATCTCCACAAAATTCTGTTAGAAATTATATTAACCCATTTTCAAAAAAAGTATATTATTTATTGACTTGGGGTGGTGAAAAAGGCAAAGAAGCATCTTACAGAACAAATAACAATCCAACTGTAAATATCCCTAAATCTTATGTAAATAGAGTATTCTATAATGAAGAAACTACTATGGTGTTTGGCGAGGGTTCTGGAAGAATATTCGTTGGAAGAAATAATTTGAACGAACCATTTAGAACAAAATTGCCTAATTTAGTCAAAAATGGCGATATTTTATATAGATGCCAAGTTGTAAATAAAGATGAAATGAGCAGTGGTTTTACATTCAAAGAAAATGGCAACATCATAAGTGCAAATAGAATGATTAGCGGACAAGGTAACAGCTCAAACTCGGTTTACACTCACGGTCATTATAATGAATTTTCGTTCGAAGGTAAGGCAGTAAATGTCTTAAATGATGAAAGTATATTAAAAATAGACTATGTAAACAATAATCCTAAAAAAACTGGAATAGCGTACTTTGATTATTTAGAAATTCACTATCCAAGAGAATTAAAGGCAATTAACAACAGAATTGAATTATTTACTGATAAAGAATTAAAAGGTGTAACAGAGTACAACTTTACAGGATTTGATAATAGCACTAAATATGGCATAGATATAACAAATATTCAATTCCCCTCTTTTGTAAAAAATAATTCAACTGATAACAATTCGTTTAGTTTTAAAACTGACCTTAATGGCGATGAGCCAAGAAGATTCTTTATTTCTTCTGACCCGGTAACTAATCCGCAGATAGTCAAAATTGAGAATATAAATCTAAGAAATAACTTTGCTAACAAAGACGTAATAGTTGTTACAAATAAAGTTTTGATGGCTTCTGCTTTGGAATTCAAAAAATACAGAGAAGCGAATTCTAATCTAACTGTAAATGTTGTGGATGTTGAGCATATTTATAATGAATTTGCTTGTGGTATGAGCGACCCAACTGCTATTAGAGATTTTCTTGCTTTTGCAATGCAAAATTGGCAAACCAAACCTCAATATTTACTGTTATGGGGTAAAGGGCATTTTGATTATAGAAATATCACAACAAATGTTGTTTCTTTTGTGCCGACATATCAAATTGATTCACCATTCAGAATAAATGAAACTCCTGCATTTGATGAGATACGTTCATCAAACATAGATGATTATTTTGGGAGAATAGTAGGTAATGATCCTTTAATTGATATTAATATTGGTAGAATTCAAATTGATGCTCCAAAAGTAGGGTTTGAATATTTGAAAAAATTAGAACATTATGAAAAAAATTCTATAAATGATAATTGGAGATCTAATATAATATTGTTGGCTGATGATGGACCTGCGGGTAATAAAAGTAATGATGGCTCTACTCACATTAATCAAACAGAAAGTTTGTCAACTAATAATGTTCCAAGCACTTTTTATAATACTAAAATTTATTTGCCAGACTTTGCAACTACATTTTTGAGTTCTGGTAATAATAATCGCAGAAAACCTGCCGTTACAAATGCTTTGATAAAATCTATAAATGAAGACGGTGGCTTAATTTTTAATTTTATTGGACACGGCAATCCAAAATTAATGACTCACGAAAACGTTTTTGACAGAGATAGAGATATTCCATTATTAAATAATTATGATAAACTTTTCTTGTTAGTGGCTGCTACTTGTGATTATGCAAAATACGATAATCCCAATTACAGATGTGGCACCTCAGAGATGTTACTAAGTACAAAAGGTGGAGCTATTGCTGCAGTTGCTGCAACAAGAGTTGTATATTCGAGTGGAAATTCTGACTTAAATGACTTGTTCTACCAAAATTTATTTACTCTAAATTCCAAAGGCGAATACCCTACTTTGGGGCAAGCAATGTATAAAGTAAAACAAAGATTGTATGATGATAATGCTGAGAAATATACTATATTTGGTGACCCAACTATGAGATTACTTCTGCCAAAGTATAATGTAAAAGTAAATACAATGAATAGTGTAAATTTAGATTCATTAGATAAAAATACAACACTTAAAGCATTGATTTCTAATAAGTTTGCTGGAGTAATATTAAGCAATGATGGGCAAACAATTAATACTAATTTTAATGGTAAAGTAAATCTTACAATATATGATGCTGATTTGAAGTTATCTGTCAAAGATGAAGTAAATACTTATTCATATTCTAAATATGGTGGACTTCTTTCGGACACTAAAGCAGAGGTAGTGAACGGAGTATTTGAAGTAGAGTTCGTTTTACCAAAAGATGTGTCTTTTGAAGATAATCCAATCAGAATTAATTTATTAGCTACTAACGACAACAACGAGCAAGGTTTGGGTGAAGTAAATAAATTTATAGTTAATGGTATTGATAATTCTGTTAAAAATGACTTGACTGGTCCTGAAATCAAACCATATATGAATCACAAAAATTTCGAAAATGGTGGAATTGTAGGTACAAGTAGTAATTTGCTTGTTGAATTGTTTGACCCAATTGGAATTAATTCCACTGGAAATGGTATTGGACGTAAAATAGAAGCTTGGTTAGATGATAGTCCAAATTCAATTGACATGACAAACACATATAAATCTGACGCAAACAATTATAGATTTGGTATCGCTCAAAAAGTATTAGATAATCTATCACCAGGGGAGCACACTATAAAAGTTAGAGCTTGGGATGTATTTAATAATTTTTCAGTAAATTCGGTTTCTTTCGTTGTCAAATCTGACCTAGATGGTATTGTGTTGAATAATGCTATGAGTTACCCAAATCCATTTGACAATTATACAAGAATTACATTTAGTCATAATGTAACTCCACCTTTTGATATAGAATTAAATATCTATAACACTGTTGGGTCATTAGTGAAAAATATTATGTTCAATCAATATAATAATCAAAGTTTTGAATATTTGTGGGACGCTACCGACAATAACGGAACTCTAATTCCAATAGGTAATTATTTTTATAGTGTAAAATTCAATAATGAGTTAATAAACAATCAATCTTCTTTTGGTGGTAGTTTAATTTATATCAAGTAGTTAGGATTTAGTCATAAAATATCTTAATTATATTGTTAATAATCATTATATTTTACAATTAAATAAAATTTAATACGACTAATCTTGAATATTTAAAAATATTATGAATTTGAGAAAATATTTTTTTAAATGGCACAATTTTGTATTAATTTGTAAGTACTCAATATGTCATTATTTTATAAACTTTAATTAGATGGTGTAATATCGAGGGATTTTTTACTATTTATTAAATAAATTAAACATTATTAATCAATTTATACAATAAACTTATTAGTATAGTTGTATTTTATTGAATTAATAGATCCCATAGAACTTTGGAGACAATTTAATGTTAAAAACTATTTTCAGTTTACTAACTTTGGTAACTATAATTTCTATACCCACTCAATTATTTTCTCAAGCTGGTGGTGCAGCAGTTCCATTTTTATTAATTTCACCGGATGCGAGAGCAAGTGGTATGGGTGAAGTTGGTACTGCGATTGCAGATGATATAAATGCAGTTTATTGGAATCCAGCAGGGCTTGGATTTCTTGATTACTTTGAATCAGGAAATAAATATAAAGATGATGAAGAAGTACCTTTTAGACAAGTTTCATTAGCTTTTTCTCCATGGTTACCACAATTTAATGCTGATTTGTATTACAGTTATGCAACAATTGGTCAATATTTCGAAGAATTAGACGGAACTTTAGCTCTTAATTTCGTTTTTATGAATTTAGGTGAATTTATCAGAACTGACGTATCTGGGCAAGTGCTTGGAAAGTTCATTTCGAGTGAATTTGCTCTTGGGCTGTCTTATGGTACTATCGTAGCTCCTGACTTAAGTGTTGGATTTGGACTTCGATATATTCAATCGAATCTAACTCCTACAACTGCTTTTGAGGGTTCTTCTGGTACAGGTGTCAGCGGAGCATTTGATTTGGGTGTTTTATGGAAACCATCAAATTTAGATTTAGGTTTTGTGAATATGGAAGATAATTTGTCTTTAGGTATGAATATCCAAAATATCGGTCCAAAAATCACTTACGTTAGAGAATCTGATCCATTGCCAACAAAACTAAGAATGGGTTGGGCTTACAGAGTTTATAATGATGAATATAATTCATTGACAGTTACAAACGATATATCTAAATTATTGGTAAAAAGAGATAGAGCAGGCTCTGATCCTTTACCAAAATCTTTTGTTACAGCTTGGGAAAACCCAGGTACGGAGTTTGCAATCGGTGCGGAATATCTATACGAAAAAGCAATCGCTTTGAGAATGGGCTATTTTACTGAGCCTGCTTCATTGGGTAACAGACAATTCTATAACTTTGGTGCTGGCGTGAGATATGATGTATTCAAATTAGATTTTTCATTCATCAATACTGTCGAAGCAAATCACCCATTGGCAAATACAATGAGATTTTCTTTCCTTGTTGACTGGCAATAATTAATTTGTAATTTATAATTTATAATTATAGTAATAGCCAAAAATATTTAATCCTCAATTACAATTAGTAGTTGAGGATTTTTTTATTTGTCTGTGTTATATAGAGATAGTACAAAATAATATACAATAAAAGATTTGTTGGATTAATAATTATTTTGAAAGTTGCAAGTAAGTTAATTCAAATAAATAATTTCAAAAATAGTAAAAGGAACTTAACAATGAGAAAAATAATAATTCTATTCGCAATTATCTTCATGATATCTGCTTGTCAAAAAGATGATAATCCTATTGATTCTAATTATGCTCAAGTTTTTGCTATAAGTGGTTATATTTTTGAAATTGATGAATTAGATAATCATTCATTTTCAAAAGAAAATATTGTTTATTTATATTACAATAATGAGTTATTAGATACTTCAAGATAAATAGATGGTAGAGGTTTTAAATTTGATAGTTTAAATAGTAAAAAAGTTTATAAACTTATTATCAAAAAACAAGGTTATGAAAATTTAGATACTACATTTACAATTTCACAAAATGGAATGGGTGGTGCTATTTGGCCTAATAAATATTATGGAAATGTAAACATTGGAGATTTTTTTTTATTTCAACCTTTAGTATATCCTAAGATTACAGAATACAATATTTATTATGCAAAAGATACTTTATTAATGGGTGAAGATAAAAATAGTAGATTATATTATACAAACTATGTAGATTTTAAATTAAATATGACAAGAGATAACATAGGGTTATGTTATTCAATAAGTAAAACAACTGACTTTGACGTTAAAAATTGTATAGTTTATAACAAAATAATTTATAGAGATGTAAAATGGGATAACAACTCTATAAAAGTTAATACACCAAAAACATATAAAGATTTAAATGATGAAACTGGAGATGGTACAGTTTTACCTGGTGAGAAATATTACTTCAAAGTCCAAATGGTAAAGAATGGAGCAATTAGAGAAAAAGACTCACGAGAATTAGGTGAACCATTAATAGTAGAAACAACTGCACCATTAGATTAATTAAATTTGTAATTAATCGGTAATATTTATAAGGACAAGAGGGCAAGCCCCCTTGTCTATTTTTATTATAAGTGAGTTTGTTTTTTGACATTTAAATATATATAATTAAGCAATAATTAAAAAATATTAAAGTCTATAGTTATGTAGATATTGCAGAATAGGTGTAAAAGAAAAAACCGAAAAAAGAGTGTAATTGAGTGCAGTTTTTGGGATTCAAAAAAAAAAGGACAAGTCAATCGACCTGTCCTTTAAGAAATACGTATTGTGAATATTACAAGTTTCTTGTGATTTGAAAGCCTAAATGGATGCCGTTTGGTTTGTCGAAAGCGGCTGCCGAGCCAGATAAAAATTGGCTCATATTAATGTTAAGGTTATTACTAACTAAGAACTTAAAAAAGTGACCGCCTGTTTCCATTTCGATTCCCAATGAATAAGAGTCATAAATGCCACGATAACCATTCATTGTGTTGTTAGATTCTGCTAATACTGACCATCTATCACTAATGTAATACTGAACATAAGAGCCCATTGTAAATGAGCCAATACAATCGCAGTTAATATTTGAATTATATAGATAACTCGGAACTATACCAATACCTAATTGTTTCCAAAAAAGTGCATTAATTGGTAATTGACCGAAAAATTGGTATCTATCCCCTGTTTTGGGTGGGTCAATTGCTGGTTTGTCGTTGTAAGCACCACCACCAATTATCGCAATATTAATTGGATGTACTTTATTCTCAATCTCTAAAACTTTATACTTTACACTTAACTCATAATTTCCAGACCTGTTACTTCTTCCAAGTGTAGCAAACAAATCATCTGTAATTCCATAACCAAGCTCTAATCTCATAGTAACAGAACCATCTAATCCCCATAAGTCTTTGGGTCCAGACTCAAATGGTGTATTAAATCTATGAATTATACTAAAGAAAAAATCACCTTGGGTAATCGTTTCTGCAGTCGGCAAATTTAGTGCTAATATTGAATGGAAAAGCTCTTGACTTGGAAGAGATTCTTTGTCCTCTTCTTCCCTTTGCCAACCCTGAGAAAATAAATTATTGAAATTTAGTATTAGAATTATAATAAATATTTGATGAATTTTAAAGATTTTCATAGTTATTTTAACGATTTTTTTATTGTTTATTTTTATTGAACTTGTTATTTTTGATGTTTTATATTTGATGTTTAATTATAACTTAGTTATTTAATTACTTAGCAAGTTTAAGATTAAAATCAACTGTTACCTTCATTTTGTCACTAATTTTTTGGAACATTAATGAAGGTACTTCAATATTATGGTCTGGCAGTGATGCATAAAATGCAGTTTTGACATTTGGAATAGCACCAGTTGTGATTGTAGCTTTTATATAAGTATCTTTTTCGATACCGTGCACTTTAAATTTACCATTTGCCTCAACTTCAAAAGAGTTGTCATTAATTTTTGTTGATTTATATATTTTTCCAGTATAATTTGCATAAGGGTATTTATCAGTATGCAAATAATTCTCACGCATGTGTCTATCTCTAAGACCAATACCAGTATTTAATTTTCTCAAATCTACTTCAAAATAAACTTCACCTTCAGAAAAGTCATCTTTATTTGATTTTAGATAACCATCGATACTATTTGTAACACCTTCAAAATCTTCGACAGGTGCTTTGGAAATGAATTTAACTTCATTATTGTCACCTTTTTGTACATAATATTCTACAGCCATAGAATTATTTGTATTGATTAAAACCATAGTAGTAAAAATCAATAGCATTATGCTAATTTTATTTTTGATATTATTTAAACTTTTCATTTTCCCCTCATTTTTATTTTAATTTTTTAGTAAAATTACTATTATCAAATCACTTTATATTTAACTTACGTACTAATTAATTTCTCGGAGCACCATTATCTATCCATTTAGCAACAGAATCAATAATAAACTCTGGAAGTTTACCACTTGTAGGCATAATACCACCAAAAATATCGCCGTCTCCACGCATTTTTTTGATAATATAACTGTTTGCGCCATTGTTAATTTCTACATATTTAAAATTTGTCCCCAATGCTTCTTTATCTACTATTGCATCATAAGAATTACCAGCAGATAAGTCTGGCCCAATTGAACCTGTAACGTGGCAGCCAGCCAAAGCACAGCTTTTGTCTAACAATTTTGTTTGTATTTCAGGGAAATTAGCTTTCATTTTATCATCAACCGAGATATTAGATGTACATTCTGTAATGACCGAGTCTTCACAAGAATTTATAGAAATTAATGTAATCAGCCCAAATAAGTATAATACAACTACACTCTTTAATTTATTTATTTTTTGTATTCTTTTTTCCATATTATTTTATTATTATTAATTGATTTTTTTATTGATTTATTAGTGAAGAAAATTTAGAATACTTATAAATTTATTAAATATTATTGAATATTA
>JBDNHS010000495.1:0-12513 GCA_041688685.1 Kapaibacterium sp. (SeqCode) | reverse complement strand
TGATAAAAATCATATCATTAAGATAATTGATAATGGGGTTGGAATGTCAGAAAAAACCAAAAATAAATTATTTAAAATAGACGAAAAAATTACATCCGTAGGTACTAATAACGAAATGGGTACTGGATTAGGTTTGATTTTATGTAAAGAACTTGTCAATACAAATATGGGTGAAATTTGGGTTGAGAGTGAATTAGGTGTTGGCTCAACCTTCATTTTTAACATACCCAAAAATTTAGAAATAATTATATCTGAAGAATAAAAATTATAAATTAATTTAAATTATGAAAATTGTTTCTTGGAATGTTAACGGCTATAGGTCAATAACTGGGCAGAATAAGACAAAAAGATATGATGAAGTCAAACATCAAAATTATTTATTTGAATTTATAAAAGATTTATCAGTTGATATCATTTGTTTACAAGAGACAAAATGCCGAGAAGCTGATATAAATGAAGAATTAAAAGCACCTGAAGGTTATTATTCTTATTTTAGCGATTGCCAAATCAAAAAAGGTTACAGTGGAGTTGCTATCATCAGTAAATTGGAAGCAAAGTCAATTAATAGAAATATTGGTATTGAAGAGTTTGATAATGAAGGTAGATTTTTAGAAGTAGATTTTGGTGAATTTATAGTTTATAGTATATATTTTCCAAGCGGTACCTCTGGACGAGATAGAATAGACTATAAATTAAAATTTTATAATGCTGTAGTTGATTATATTGAACAAAAAAGAATTTTAGGTCGCAAAATAATAATTTGTGGAGATTATAACACTGCACACAAAGAAATTGATCTTGCAAGACCAAAAGAAAATGTCAAAAATTCTGGGTTTTTGCCAGAAGAAAGAGAAAAATTTGAGCTCTTTTTGAATAAAGGGTATCTTGATACTTTCAGGCAATTTAATTCTAATCCCAATCAATATACTTGGTGGTCAATGCGTGGAAGTGCAAAGTCAAATAATATAGGCTGGAGAATTGATTACATACTCAATACTCAAAATTTGAAAGAAAATACAAAAGATGCTAAAATATATCAAAACATAACTGGCTCTGACCATTGTCCAATTACTATTGATATTGATATTTAAAATTAAGATATAAAAATTGAGATAGTCGAAATACAATCATTAGATATATTTTATAGTAGGTACAACTCTATAAAATTCACTAATTGCATAATCTATCTCTGCCTCTGTTGTAAATTTACTTAGACTAAGTCTTACACTACAATAAGCGTCATCAATACAAACTCCCATTGCCCTCAAAACGTGAGAAGGTTGAGTACTTGCAGTGCTACAAGCCGAACCTCCAGATGCACAAATATCTTTTAAGTTTGATATTAATTCGGCAGAATCAACTCCTTTAAATAGAATATTTGTAATATTATACATTCTATATTCAATGTTTCCATTGACTAAAGTATCTGGTATTTTTAGTAATTCAGTTTCTAATTTATTTCTTAATTTTTCTATTTTAGGTTGATATATATAATTCTCATTCTTTGCAATCTCACAAGCTACACCTAAACCAAATATACCTGGTACATTTAGAGTTCCCGATCTTAATCCCAATTCATATCACCCACCGTGCGTTAGTGCATCTAATTTAAAGTTATTGCTTTTGTAGTCTTTTAGATATAATACTCCAATACCCTTTGGTCCGTGCATTTTATGCCCAGAAAATGCTAATAAATCAACATTTAATTCATCTACATCTATTTTGACTTTCCCAACGCCTTGTGTTGCATCACAAAAAAACAATATATTATGTTTACGTGAGATTTCTGATATTTTTTGTATTGGATTAATTACTCCAGTTTCATTATTTGCATACATTACAGATATTAGAATCGTATCTGATTGGATTAACTCTTCCAAAAACTCAAGCTTTATGTTGCCATCATAATCAACAGGTATATAACTGATTTGAAATCCCTTTTCTTCCAAAAATTTACAAGAATCTAAAACAGCTTTATGTTCTGTTTTGACTGTTATAATGTGGTTACCCTTGGATTTATTTTGGAAAGCAATACCTTTTAATGCAATATTTATTGATTCGGTAGCACCAGAGGTGAAAATAATATTTTCTTCTGTGGTATTAATTAAATCAGCAACTTTTTCTCTTGCTCTGCATACAGCTTCATAAGCTTCTTTGCCCATACAATGAGGAGAAGCAGCATTTCCATAATGTTCTCTCAAAAAAGGAATCATTTCGTCAACAATTCTATCATCAATTTTTGTAGTAGAATTATTATCCAAATATATCTTATTATTCATAAAAATATCTAATAGTTAAAACTTCGAAAAGATTAAAATTATAATCAAAAAGCAACTAATACAATTAAAATAAAATTTTCTACCTACTTCATCTACCTACTTCATCTACCTACTTCATCTACCTACTTCATCTACCTACTTCATCTACCTACTTCATCTAAGACATTTGTTTTGTTTTTGAAGTATCTTAGCATGATATAAAGCACAATACTTGCTATCGTACCAAATAACCAAAAAGATTTAGGTAATTCATAAGGGAAATTAGAAATTAATAAACCAATATTTTCAAAAATGAAAAATACAATAAATATTGCTGCAAGTGCATTTTTTTCTTTTTTTAGGATTTTCTTAAAGGAAAAAGAATATTTGTTTGGTACTTTATTTTTGAATGAAAAAATAAAAGCAGGTAATTTATTTGCCCAATTTGTGTAAGCTTCTCCGAATTTACCTCTTAAGAATTGTTCTTCTGCGAACATTATTCTTTCGTAATATAACCAATAAGTAAGAATAAATGAAATTATAAACCACAAATCATAGGTTAACATACAAGCACCAAGCCACATAAAAAAGTTACCAACATAGAGTGGATGTCTAACTGTTGAATAAATCCCTGTGGTGTTTAATTCATTAGCGACTTGATTATCAGTGTTTCTGCCAGAAGTACCTTCGGGAGTATGCCCTACTGTATAAACTCTAATAAACAAACCAATTATAGATACAATAAAACAGATGTAAACATAATAGGTATTAAATACTTTATCAAATGTCAATGAAGAATTATAAATATTATTGATAAATACAATTAACGAAACCAATAGAAATATCAACGGTATTGTGCCTCTGTACTTAAATAATCTATTTCCTTGTTGTTCAATTTCTTCTAATAATGCCATAAAGTATTTAATTATCAATTGGAGTTTTAATTTGTAATTCTTTATTTGAATTAAAAATTCATACAAAATTAACAATTTTTATTTGCATATTAATTTTTTTTTTTAATATTTTTGTACAACATTAGTTCTCAATAATTTTATAACTTATCAAGAAAGACTGAGGGATTGGCCCTGTGAAGTCTTAGCAACCTGATAGAAGTAAATTAGTTCATACTAATTTACATTTAACAAGGTGCTAAATCCAACTTCGAAAATATAATTAATACAAAAAAAATTATATTGTTTGAAGAGAGATGAGCAAGAAAGAACAAAATAAAAATCAATTTTATTACTTAAACTTTTTTTAGTTTATACTGATAATCATAAATTTAATTTAATCTCTTCTGACTTATCAGAAGAGATTTTTTTTTCTCTACTGATTATTTTTATGATTTTCTCCATTGATTGTTTATTGTTTGTTTACTGATTTTGATATTTGCTTTTAGATTACCAATAGATTTATTAATTAAAAACAAACTTTTTGATTTACAATCTAAAATTTCTAATTTAAAAAATTAAAATCACAATCACAGTTCTCATTTTAATCTCATCTGCATTCTGCTATTTCTCATATCCTTAGTAATTCTTGATAAGTGAAAATTAAAAATAATATTTTTATTTAATAACTTTTTAAGGAGTTACACAATGAGTAACAACAAATTTTCTTCAAATTACTATCAATTAAATAATTCTGTAGAAGAATTCAAAAGCTTTGGCGAAGCAAATGCCGGCAGCAGTTATAAGAACTTTATTTCGGAAGAAACTCAAATTATAGATTCACTTCCCTTGGATAAAACTACTGGTGCTGTGTCTTATCCTATTTATCAAACCTCAACATTTGTTCAAGAAAGCTTAGAAGTAAATTCGGGATATAAGTATTCAAGAAGTTCTAACCCTACAAGAAATGCTTTAGAGGAATTATTAAATAAACTTGAAAGTGGTTATCGTGCATTTGCTTTTGCAAGTGGATTAGCAGCAATCGATGCAGTTGCCAAATTATTCAAAAGTGGCGATGAAATTATCGCTGTAAATGATATTTATGGCGGTACTTATAGATTATTTGATAAAGTTTATGCTAAATTTGGTATAAAAGTACATTTTGTTGATACATCGGATTTGAAAAATATTGAAGATAATATCAATGAAAACACAAAAGCCATTTGGTTGGAATCTCCTACTAATCCCACATTAAAAATATCTGATATTAGAGCAATAAGTGAAATATCTAAAAGAATAAATGCGCTTTTAATAGTTGATAATACATTTGCAACTACGGTATCACAAAAGCCATTATTATTAGGTGCAGATATTATAATACATTCTGTTACAAAATACTTAGCAGGACATTGTGATGTAACAGCTGGTGCGGTTATAGTAAATTCCAAAGAATTAGGCGAAGAAATCGCATATATTCAAAATGCTACAGGTGGAATTTTGGCACCATTCGAAAGTTGGCTTACAATTCGTGGAATAGAAACTCTACATCTAAGATTTGAAAGACATAATCTCAACGCACAAAAAATAGCTGAATTTTTGGAAGCAAATACTAAATTTGTTGATAAGGTATATTACCCAGGGTTAGAATCACACCCAAATCACGAAATTGCCAAAAAACAACAAAAGTATTTCGGTGGAATGGTGAGCTTTACTATTGCAAAAAAGTATAGTAATTATATCAATGAATTTCTACAAAATACAAATTTATTCTATTTGGCTGAAAGTTTGGGAGGAGTAAAGAGTTTGATTTGTTACCCCAAAGAAATGACCCATAAATCTACTCCAAAAGAATTAAGAGAAGCTGTTGGTGTTACTGATAATCTAATTCGATTATCAGTTGGATTAGAACACTACGAGGATTTGATTAAAGACTTAGAGAATGCATTTAATATATTAAATACTATAGTTGTAAAAAGAGAATAATACATAAAAACATATCCTAAATCATTTATAAATGCAATTGGTTTGGATAATATCAGTAAACAATTCAATAATAAAGATAGATATTCTAAATAATTACAGATATTCTGTAAATCGTAAAAATTTTATAAAATCGTAAAAATAAATAAAAGGAAAATAATATAAATGAAGAAAAATTTAAAGTTGGGTGTTTTTGGATTTGGCTGTGTTGGGCAAGGTTTGTATCAGGTATTGAATAATACTACCGGAATAAAAGCAGATATAATCAAAATTTGTGTAAAATCACAAGATAAACAGAGAAATGCTTCAAAAGAACTATTCACTTTTGATAAATTTGAGATTTTAGATAATCCCGAAATAAATGTAATAGTAGAATTAATCAATGACTCAGAAGAGGCATTTGAAATTGTAAAATTGGCAGTCGAAAGAGGCAAGGCAGTAGTAACTGCAAATAAAAAGATGATTGCAGAGAATTTGGAGGAGATTATTGAATTACAAAACAAATATAAAGTACCTATACTTTATGAGGCATCAAGTTGCGCTTCAATTCCAATAATTAGAAATTTGGAAGAGTATTACGACAATGACTTATTAGTCAAAGTAGAAGGTATATTCAATGGCTCTACAAATTACATTTTATCTCAAATATTCAATAAAAATCATTCATTTAATGCTTCATTGCTCGAAGCACAGAAGTTAGGATTTGCAGAATCTGACCCAACTCTTGATATTAATGGATTTGATTCAAAATATAAGCTTTTGATTATATTGGCTCATACTTTTGGGCTAATTATCAAACCAGAGGAGTTGTACGGTTATGGAATTCAAAATTTATCAGAGAGTGATATCAAATATGCAAAAGAAAAAGGCTACAAAATAAAATTAAGTGCATTCTGCCAAAAAAATGAAAATAACCAAATTAATGCTGGAGTATTGCCTTCATTTGTTGCTAATACTAATCCTTTGTATAATGTTGAGAATGAATATAATGGCGTTTTGATTCAGAGTATTTTTTCTGAACAGCAATTTTTCGTTGGTAAAGGAGCTGGTGGTTTGCCAACAGGTTCGGCTGTATTGTCAGATATTTCAGCTTTGACTTATGATTATAAATATGAGTACAAAAAAATCAATCAAAACTTGAAATTGAAATTAAATAATGATTTTATTATCAAAATATATCTAAGGTACAATAATAAAATTCAGTTCAATGAATCAATTTTCTTGAATATTCAAGAAAAATATAATAACACAGAAATAAATTATATAATTGGAGACATCAAATTTTCACAGCTTTTTGAAAATGATTTATTAAATAATAAAGATATATTTATTGCTAAATTTGATTAATATTTGATTTAATTTGAATAAATTATAGCTTAAATTTGATGTTTAAAATTAATTACATTTATTTTGCAACCGAATTAAATAATTTTTGTAATTTAAATTAGTTAATATTTAAAATTAAAATTTATATTTCACGTATATATTTAACATTCAAATAAAATTGAATATTATAAAACATTTTATAATTATAAATTTATCTAAATATTAATTCAGTTTTGAAAAATTAATTTTAAAACTAAATTGAAAAATATTCAGAAAAAATAAATTCTTAAAATTAAATTATACCAACACTTTCAAATTTAAATTAGATTTATGGCAGTTATAACAGATTATTTAAAAGTTTCGGTTATCGGTACGGGACATTTAGGAAGTATCCATACTAAATTATGGAAAGAAAATCCCACAACAAAATTATTAGGGATTTTCGATGTAAGTAGATTAAAATCTCAAGAAATTGCTGCCAAATATGATGTAATAAGGTTTGAAACTATTGATGAATGTATTGACCAGTCAGATGCGTTGATTATTTCTGTGCCCACTGTCAATCATTTTGAAATTGCAATGAAGTGCATAAAAAAAGGCAAACATTGTTTAATCGAAAAACCTATTACTTCATCGTTCGAAGAAGCAAAGATAATTTGCGAAGAAGCAAAAGCAAGAAATCTAAAGATACAAGTTGGTCACGTTGAAAGATTTAATCCTGCTATAGCAGCATTAAAAAATTACCTCAACAACCCTTTATTTATAGAGGCACATAGACTAAGTCAATTCAAACCTCGTGCAATAGATGTTTCTGTTGTCCATGATTTGATGATACACGATATTGATATTGTGTTGTCAATGGTAAAGTCAAAAGTAACCAAAATTGATGCAAATGGAGTGGCTGTAATAACAGATACGCCTGATATCTGTAATGCAAGACTTACTTTTGAGAACGGTACTGTTGCTAATTTGACGGCATCACGTTTGTCGGCTAATTCAATGAGAAAAATGAGAATATTCCAAAATAATTCTTATTTATCTATTGATTTTGCAAAGCCAGATTTGGAAATATTCAGTATCCTTGATGATGGTACAATGCCACCAGATTCATTAATTCCTGCAACAATGTTAGGAAAAATTGAGGCTGGCATCAAAAATAAAAATATATTTTTTGAAAAGCCAAATTTACCCATATTGAATGCAATTGATGAAGAGCAAAAGGCATTCGCTAATTGTATAGTCAATGATTTACCTGTCCCGGTAAGTGCTGAAGATGCGACTGAAGCTTTAAGAATTGCAGAAGAGATTTCTAAAATCATTCTGAGAAATTAATCAATTTTAAGATATTATTCAATAATTAATTATCATTTTCAAAAGTCAACTTATAAAAAAAAAGACTAAATTTATACTCAAATTTAGTCTTTTTTATTTAATTTAAAATTGATTACCTGATTACTTGATTAATTATTCATTAATCCATATCCATTCCGCCACCTTGAGAGTCTGGTCTTTGTCTATCTTTTGGTTTTATTCCACTATTTATTTTATAAGAAATATTTAGAAAACCAATTCTGGTTTCTCTTTTGCGATAAATATCACTTTCAAATCCAATACCAAAAGATTGAACGCTAAAGTTCAATGTATTCAATATATCACTCACTCTAAAAGTTACATTTAAGTCATCGGTTATGTCTTTTTTGAGTGCCATATCAATATAGAAAAATCTTTTGATTTCACCTTGTTGAGTTGCTATTGGTGAGGAGTATGAGACAAAAGTTTGCCAATCAATTCCCAACCATAAATTTACAACAGAGTTGAATTTTAGATTCCAAGAATTATTTTGATTTCCAAAAATTCCTAATGCTGCATTTCCGTTTATTCGATTATGATAAACGCTCAGAGTAGTATTAATTTTCCACCATTTTGTTAGATTTTCTTCTTCGATTACTTCAAGTCCCAAAAACTGAGAATCATCAAAGTTGGCAAATGATATATTACTTATACCAGTTGCACTATCCAAAAAAGTATATCTTCTAATTGCATTATTTATATTTCTATAAAACAATGAAACAAATACACTACGAGTTTCAAAAAAACTAGACAAACCCAACTCAAGTGCGTCAATATACTCGGGCTTTACCTTAGAATTACCAAAGCTTATTAGTCTAGGATTATCAATGTCAATAAAAGGATTTAAATCACTTATATTTGGTCTATTAATACGTCTCGAATAATTAAAATTCATTGCATCTGTTTTTGTAAAATTATACTTCATTCCTAAAGTTGGAAAAAAACTAAAATAATTTATATCATTTTCTTCACTATTTTGTTTTTGTAATAACTGGATGTTTGCTGATTCTAATCTCAAGCCACCAGAAAAATCAAAATCTTCGTATTTAGTATTATATGATCCATAAACTGCATAAATTTGTTCTTCATATTGAAAATCATTCACTAAAGAATCGAAACTTATCCAATTCATACTATTAGCTTCAAGTATTTCTGGCTGGTAAACACTATTTGTAGTTCTGAAATTTGAATTCCAGCCCACTTCTAATTTTGAATTATCTTCAAACGGCAACGCATAATTTGTATTAAAGATTAAATTTTGTGATTTGTCATTTGTTTTTGCCCTAAAATTGAACAAATAATCAACGGTATTACTTGTTGTGTTTCTTGTCTCATCATCTTTGGAGGTATTATTAGAATAATTTACATCTATTGTCCATATTTCTTTGGGGTTATTCATCTTTTGAGTAAAGTTTGACGAAAAAATTAATGAATTATCCAAACTATTGTCCGTAATATTTGATATATCTCCATAAGTCAAGTTTCCCCTTTGAGCTGAAGATAAATTTAGTAATGCAAATTCGTTAGATTGTAATATTTCTGGTCTTTTGCTCTTTCTGTAATTATAATTTGTAGAAAAATTAAAGTTTGTTTTTTCATCAAATATATAATCAAATCCAATTCTAGAATTATTACTTATATTTTGTGATGTTGCATCTGACCTTTGGTCTAAAAATGCGGCAGTATCAATCAGCGAATTTAGACGATTTGTCGTCCCCTCTCTATATCTATTATCAATTCTTGTATCATTAGAAAAAAACAAGTTGAATTTGTCCAATCCCCAGTTAAAATTCATTGAACCATTATATTTATCTCTTGTACCGAAATTCAAACTTACTAATCCATTAAGTCCAAAATTTTGTTTTTTCTTCAATCTGATATTTAATAGCCCGCCAACCCCTTCTGGATTATATTTTGCGCCTGGGTTATTTATTATTTCAATACTTTCGACAGCACTTGCCGGAATATTATCCAATAGTGCAATTCTGCTGCCTCCGGAATTAGAAACGGGCTGACCATCAATTAATATATTAACCGATGAACTACCTCTAAGGCTAATATTTCCATCAAAATCAACTGAAACAGATGGAGTAATTTGTAACACATCTATTACCGAGCCACCAGTAACTAATGCGTTATTTTCAACATCAATTAATTTACCTTCTGCTGTAACTTGAATTAATTGCTTTTTGGCTTCTACGACTGTTTCTTGAGACAATATACTTTCTTCTAATATTTCGAATGGATTTAATTGTATTGTTGTATCATTAGAAAAAGTGTATTGTTTGGTGAATGTTTCCTTGAAACCAAGTGCATTAATTTTTAATAAATATGTTCCTTGAGGTATTTTTTTTATTTCAAATTTACCATCTGACTTAGTAAAAGTACCTGCAATGACATTAGAGTCTATATTATTTAATAATGAGACCTTTGCAGATATTATAGAAGTTTTATCTCGCTTATTTACTACCTCACCTATTAGAATAGAATTGCCAGGTTGAACTTTATTTAAACTATTTGGATTTTGTTTATTACTGGAAGGATTTCTGGGCTGTGATGTCAAATTTTCAAAATTTGTAAATATTACTAGAAGTATAATTGAAAATTGAATGAATTTATTAAAAGACTTATTTATATTTTGATATCTAAATGCAATTTCTTTTACTTTATTATTTACTTTATTATTTAACGTGCAACTTAGTTTAACGTAATTACAAAACATTTTTTCCTTTTTATTTATCAATTTAACTAAAGACGTTAATTTCAATAAAAAGTTTAAAACTCAATTAAAGTTCATTGGTTATTAATTAATTTTCTGTAATTAATTTTCTGTGATTAATTTCTAAAATCTGTAATAAACTGCCAGACCAGCACCGAAGCCAATATGATCATTATTATTTGATAAAAATACAAATGAGTCATAAGCTTTATTATTTTTAGTTTGCTTAATCAAATCCACAGTTGCTAAGATATGTTTATTTTTGCTGATGTCTAAATCATAACCTAGACCAATACCATAATTGAATAGTCGAGAAAGTCTATTATCTTGTACTTTTTTGGTTTCATCATTTTCGAGTTTCATACTATAATCTCTGTTTTCTAAATACCATGTTGAAATTCCACTATTTACAAATAATCTACCCAAATCATTCTTAATCAAATTGTATTGATATCCAACTCCAAAACTTCCATAAGTTGTAATTTTAAAAGGCGGTTCGTCACCTTTGTAATATACAAAACCATTAATACTAATAACAGATGTATTATCTAATTCAATTAATCCAGCCAACCCACCACCATTCAGATATGAAAAACCAACACCCAAACTATATTTGGGATATGATAATACTTGATTATTTATCTGAAAAATAAATATTACAATTAATAAAATTACAAACTTCACATTTTTCATTTTTAATTCCTTATTGTATATTGTTTATAATATCTATCTATTAATGAAAGTTTGAAACCAAATATAAATTAATTAAATAATAAAATATCAAAAAATTTATAACTGCATTTTGGTTCTCAACTTCACTTGAAAATACGTAATAAATGATTTTTGAAATATTGGGTAAAATCACCATTAGTAATAATAGATAAATGTATAAACTTACATAATATTGTGAAATAAAAGGTAGAATGAATAATAAAATTAATATTAAATAAAATTCTATATTTTTGTTGCCAAAAATTTCTGATTTCCATTTGTTTTTTAGGATCAAATAATAAAAAACTAAGGTGAAAACTAATATTCCCAAATAATTTTTTAATAAAAATGTATTAGGTAATTTTAGAAATAATAACTTTGGTAGAATCTCAAAAGTTGAAATTAATGAATATCCAAAAAATTGGGATATAATAATCCAAAAAGTAGTGAAACAAAAACCAAAAATTATAAAATATTTCTGATTTTTGATATTTGTTGAAATAAGAAAAAATGGAATTAATATTAAATTTAGTGGATTAATGTAAATAAGAATTGAAAATAATATTGTTGATTTGAGTGAAAAAATAACTATATTTTTGTAGCCGTTATTGAACTCATCTACGTTTTCGCTTTTGGTGTTATTAAATTTTATTTTTTGTAGTAGATAAAAAATATAAATAGTTATTGATACTAAATCTAATAAATAGTTATTACTGATTAAAATAAATGGTGCAGAATTAAGAATTAATACTATACCAATGAGAGTCATTTTGTTATCTTTTGTATATAAAGACAAATACTTGAAGATTAAATACAAACAAAATAATTTAAGTACAATAAAAAACAGGTAACCAACATTAGAACCAGCAAGATCTACAAAAATTGAGAAGTTCTCAATAAATAGATTATGTTTATCAAAGTAATCTGTTCTAATTATTTGTTCATATTCTGTGTCAATGGTCTGAGTTTGAATTTTATTTTGTGCGGAAAACAAAGTAGAAAAATTTAATTCCGAATCAATTTTGATTGATTTATATGGTAACAGAATATTGATTGCAAAGCCTAAGAATACTAATAGTAATATAATAAATTTATTATATTTATTTTGGTCATTAAATATAGCTTTCATAATTTTATAATATATAATTTGAAATATAATATCATTATGTTTTAGAATTAAAATTGGAAATAAAATTGGAATTAAAATCTAATAATAATAATAAATATATATACATCACGTTTTAGTTGTTACAATTTAATAATTTTTTTTTATTATGTA
>JBDNHS010000063.1:0-6084 GCA_041688685.1 Kapaibacterium sp. (SeqCode) | reverse complement strand
TTAATTTTAGAATAAATGAACTTTTTGCAAAAACTAATATAATTTTAAATAAATTTGAGGACAATATTTACAAAGAGACTTTGAGATTTATTTTAACTCGACTACTTAACCGTCAATTTTAGTCATATTGATGTTAATTAATGGGTAATATTGAATATTTTTAACAAATTATTTTGTTAATGAATTTCTTTTTTTTATTTTGTTTAATTAAGATTTCTAATAATCTATAAACTAAATAAATTAGAATATTATCTATGCCGACTATAATTTATACAGCGAATTATTTATCAAATATTAATCAATTTAATAATGATAAAACAAATTCAACAAATCAAAATAATCAAAATTCCCCTTTTGATTTAAAATCTTTTAAAGAAAAATGTATTGATTTTAAAGTAGATATTTTGCAGAATGACTTTCAAAGTATGTTGATAGCACCAACATATAAACAAGCTGTAAATATCGAAAAAGATATAATTAAAACCTACTTCAAAATTAATGGTAAAGCTTCACCCAAACTAAATATTTTTAATTATAATAAGTTTACCAATTTATTATATGATTTATTAGTTCCAAGTAATAAATACAAATCAATAAGTGATAATTTTCAGTTAGCACTTATCGAGCAGGCGTTGAATAAAATCCAAGCAAAAGAGAAAAACGAAGGAGATTTGCTTAAATATTACAAAAAAGATTTTAAATTAAATAATAAAAATCTTTTGAGTCAATTCAAAAACATCATCAATGGATTAAGAAATAAGGGAATAGATTCTAATTCTTTATTGGAAAAATACAAAGAGTTGATTGAAAATACAAATGTTCAAAGCAACGTTGTTGATAAGAATGTTAATAATAAGAAAAAAAATATATTTATAGCAAAATCTAACTCAGATGATAAAATTGGGAATTTAATTTATAATCGAGATAAATTATTTGATTTTATAATTATTTTGCAAGAGTATGAGAATTTATTAGGTGAAACTCTTTTGGATAGTCAAAAGAAAGTTGATATAATAATTGATAGCTTGATTAATTTCACCCCTATATTTGAAAAATTCAGCGAATTGAGTGCTATTCAGTGCAACGATAATATAGTGAAGTTTGAAGAGAATATTTTGGAAATTTATAAATTTATAAAAGAATCACAAAATAATAATGTTAATGAATTGAAATTTAGCAAACTAATCGAATTGTATAAACTATATAATTATTCTATATTATTTAATGGGTTTAGTGAATTTGAGCATAATGAAATCAACTTATTACATACATTAAAAAATCTTGGATTTAAATTATGTATCAACTTTGATATTACAGAAATTAGTAGCCAATTATTCGGTAATTTAAATAAAAATATTAGAGAAATAATCGAGTACCAAAGTTCAAAATTTAAAGAAGAGAAATTTAAAGATGGAAGATTTAATGATAAGAAGTTTAATTATGAGTTGTTTAATGATAAGGGATTAAGCAAAGATTTAAAATTCCAGAAAAAAGTTTATGAGTCTTACCAAAATTTGAATTTAGAAAATAGTACAGTTTTAAAACCTTCGGTTTATTTAAAAGAACTTCTTTTTGACTTTGATAATAATAAAAGTAGCCCAATTTTTGATAAAATTACTTCAATATATTCTGCTAAAAATTCTTTTGATGAAGTGGAAGAAATATGTAGATTATGCCAATACTATTTAGAAAATCCAAAGTTTGAAATAGAACCTATGGACATCGTAATTTCTTGCCGTAATCCTCAGAGTTATGCAGATAAATTTAGAGAAATTGGACTCAAAAACAATGTTCTATTTAATATTTCTGATAGATTTGAACTTGTTTATTCAAAGGTAGTGGCTGAGATAATAAACTTTTTGGAAATATTCAAAGAAGGTTTTGATATAAATAATTTTATTAATTTGAATAAATATCATTATCTAAGTTTCAATTATAATTCGAGAGATAAGAGTCAATTTGAACTTTTTAATCTAAAAAATCTCAAAAAAAATAAATATATCCTTTATTCAAATCGTAATAATTTGATTTTAAGTATTTTGGATAATTTAAAAGAACTGAAGTTCATTAAAGATAAGAATAGAGTTACCTTCACAAATTTTGTAGAGGGTAAAAGTAATGAAGTAATTAAAGAAATTAAAAATTTGAATAAATCAATAGTTGAATTCTATGATGTATATTCAAATATTAATTTTTTTACAGAATTTGAAGATATTGAAAATACTTTTAGTAAAAATGAAATTGATGAAGATTTATATAATCTAATTAATCAAGATGAGTATAAATTCAGTGAAGATGACAAATTTTATTTGAAAATACCAACACCAACAGAATTTTATAATGTTGAGTTAAATTATGATAAGTTTAAAGAGATTATTATAAATATTCTATCAAAACATAAAGTATTACTAAATATTACAAAATTTAGAGAAGATATTTTCAAAGACTTAAATTCACAAAATAATAAAGTTATTATCCGAGATGATGACAATAAAACCGAAAGTGACTTTGGGATAATAGATTTTAATCTTAATTCTATTTTGATGAATAATTTGGAAGACAACTTTTCTGTCAAATCAACTACCCAAAATAATATAAAAACAAATATAAAATCTAATATTTATGAGAATTTGGAGAATGATGCCAAAGCATATATTAAATTTTTGGAGGTACTGAACGAGCTTGGAAATATTAATAATGATATCAATCCTAATGCTGCCAAAAATTTTGGTGAATGGTTAGATAATCTAAAATCAATTATTGAAAATACTAAGTATCAGATAAATGAAAGAATTAACAAAAGTATAACTGTAACTTCTATCGAACAAACGAGAGGTATAAATTACAAAATCAACATTTTGTGTGGTTTGACAGAATCAGAATTCCCTAAAATTTATCTTAAAGATAATTTGATGGGGATTACACTAAAGGATAAAGAAGCCAAACATTATAATTCAGAAAAAATGTTATTATTCCATTATTTTAATAATAACATAGAAGTATTAGATGAATTTACTGAACAGAATAAAGATTATTGGAAGCCAAATAGTGATTTAGATATCAATAAAGATAAAATTGTGAAGCTAAATTATATTTTTATACCAAAATCAACAAATAATAAAGAAAATAAAGACTCTAGTTTTTTGGAAGTGATTTTGAAATTAATTAATAATAGTCGAATTAATAAAAAGACTTATAATGAATTGAATAATGAAATTATCAAACTCAAAGAGTTAGAAAGTGAAATATATAAATTCGATAATAATACCAGTTATCAAATTACAGGAAATCAACAAATAAATCAAGTTAGACAAAATTATGTATTTGATTTACCGATAAACAAATGGACTAAATATCAATCTCTAATTACAAATAAATATAAAAAGAATTATATTAGTAAATTCGAGAATAAAAAAGATAAAATTGAATATCTCAATATAGATAAAATTTATAATAAAACTAATTATGAAAAGAAACTAAAATCTATTAAAGAGTATTATTTAGCAAATAATACATTAAAAATCAGTGATTTGAATCATATTTTTGACGTCAATATTTTTACTAAAAATCAAATTCTTATCAAAAATTTTGAAAATATAGAGGAGATAAATGTCATTAATAAAGAGATTGCTCATAAGATATTTAAAAAATTTACTAATTTATTTGATGAGAAAAATAAGTTTGAATATTTATTAGTGAAAAGTGATATAGGTACATATCTACACTCGGCAATTGAGAGTACTATTCATTATTACAGAATAAAAAAAGTAAATAATTCAAATAACTTAAATCAACATTCAAACTTATTGACCAACGAAAATATAAATGAGTTTTTTTTAGATGAAAATGATTTTCAAAGTGTTGGTCAAAACGAAGATGTGAAAAGTAATTTAAATGAATTTTTGCAGTCAAAAGTTAACCAAGTTTTAGCCAATAATACTTATCAAAAATATATTAAATATAAATTAAATTCTAGTTTAGAGAATATAATTACGTTTTGTAATAAAGATATTAAATTATATAATATCTTGTTTACAGAATTAAATTTTGAAACGACTGAATATATTACTCAAAATAATATTAAAATTAATGTTAAAGGAAATACTGATTTAGTTTGTTTGGATAGAAGCAATAATGAAAAAAATGAGGGTGATGAAATTCTAAGTTTGAGTATATTTGATATAAAAACAGGTAAAATTTACGAGGGCTTACAATTATTTTTGTATAAATATTGTCTGAATAAATTATTAGAAACCAATAAAATAGATTTGAGAGTAAACTCCACTGGTGTATTTGACTTAAGTATTACAGAACCAGAAAAAGGCAAAGAATTTTATATAAAATTTAGTGATGATAAATCTGATAAGAAAGATATAATCATCTACGATGAAAAGTCCAAATTAATTTTGGATAAATATATTAATGAATTTGTAAATAGTAGATTAATAAATGCGTCTTAATATCTATAACACAAACTAATTAATATTAATGTTTATAATTGTTTAATGAAAATAGTTAATTTTAATAAATATTATTGTTAATTTTGTAATCTATATTAGAACAAAAAATTATTACAAGTATTATTTTATATGCAAAGGATATTTCTAAAGTCCAAAATTCACCGAGCAACAATCACTCAGGCTGATTTAAATTACGAAGGCAGTATTACTATTGATGAAGATTTGATGGAAGCAGCAAATCTATTAGAATACGAAAAAGTTGCCATCGTAAATAATAATAATGGCGAACGATTTGAGACTTATGTCATCAAAGGCGAACGTGGCACTGGTGTGATTGGACTAAATGGTGCTGCAGCCCGTAAGGGAATGAATGGTGATATTATTATTATCATTAGTTATTGCATTTTGGACGATAAGAACAATTCTGAAGAAATTAATAATCATTCTGTAATTAAAGTATTTGTTGATGATATTAATAAAATCAAAGAAATTGCAAAAGATTAATTTAACGTAAATGGATAATACAACAGCAATAATTTTGGCAGCGGGCTTGGGTAAAAGAATGAATGACCCAGAAACACCAAAAGTACTTTTTAAATTAAAAGACAAACCACTTTTAGGATATGTAGTTGATGTAATCAATGAAGTCAATAATAAAAGTAAGAAATATGTCATAAATAAATCTGTTTTTGTTGTTGGTCATCACAAAGAAAAAGTGATTTCATTTGTGAATGAATATTATAAGTTAGATGGTATTGGTAATGTTAATGGTAATGATAATATTTCTGAAGCTGGACCAAAAACTACTGTACTAAAAACTAATAGATTTGATTTTGCTATTCAAAATGAGCAATTAGGTACAGGACACGCTGTAAATCAGGCAAAAGATTTTTTTGGTGATAATACTGATGGCAATATATTGATTTTATGTGGCGATGTTCCTTTTTTGACTTCGGATACGATTTTAAAGTTTTTGATGGAGCATAAGGGTAGTAATTCAGATATTTCTGTATTATCAACTATAGCACAAAATCCGAAAGGATATGGTAGAATTGTAAGAGATGCAGCTAAAAATTTCAAAGAAATTACTGAAGAAAAAGATGCTGATGAGTTGACAAAAGAGATTACTGAAGTAAATAGTGGAATTTATTATCTTAAGTCAAGTTTGTTATTTGATTTATTGAAAGATGTGAAAAGCAATAATGCACAAGGTGAATATTACTTAACTGATATTATTGGTCTTGCGATTAATAAAAGTCAAAAAGTATTTGCATTCCCTTTGGCAAAATTTGAAGAATTGCAAGGCATTAATACAAAAGAAGAATTGTTGAATGCAGAAATATTGTTGGATTGATATATTTAGTTTTATATTATTTTAGTTAATTTTAGTTTGTGAGTAACAATTAATTGGTAAAAAGCATTAATCATATTGGAATTGCTGTCAAAGATTTGGAAGTAAGCAAGGAATTATACTCTAAGATATTTGGAGTTACAGATTTTCATCTTGAGACAATAGAAGAGCAAAATGTTAAAATTGCATCATTTGATATTGGTGGTGTGTTGATTGAATTGACACAAGCAATAAATGAAAATTCACCGATTGCAAAATTTATAGAAAAGAAAG
>JBDNHS010000494.1:0-3066 GCA_041688685.1 Kapaibacterium sp. (SeqCode) | reverse complement strand
ATTCCCGATAATTTGGATATGTTGGAAAATCTTAATGATAAATCAAAATCAATTCTTAAACATAAATTATTATTTGTTAATAATCGTGAAAATAAACGTTTGCTAATTAATACTTATATTATTGAATTAATGGAAAAAAGTAGAGAAAGTAATTTGGGATTATTGGAAATTTTTATTTTAAATAAAATTCATAATATACCTATTTGTTATATGATTAATGGAGCAGCAAAATATTATATTGATGATGGCATGATAGAACTTAAAAATTCTGATAATAAATATAGAAATTCATCGGTTATTTGTATAAATATAGAATTACATTCTGGAACAAATTATCCCTATGCAGTAGACACAATTTATTATAAGAATTAGTCTATATGATTACTTTTAAATTTATCCCCCAGTGTAAATTTATTTTTTAATATAAAAACAATTAAAATTTTTATGCGTTTATTTTCTCGTGTTATTTTAATAAAATGACAACAAAAAATATTAAAATTATTGATGATACTGTCATTGCAAATATTGACGATAATCAATTTTCGACTAATAATGTCGTTGATGACATCAATGTTTGCAATGTTAGTGAAAATACTAATGAAAATACTAATGAAAATACTGAGGAAAATACTAATGAAAATACTAATGAAAATACTAACAATCAAATTAAAAAGAGAGGTAGAAAAAAAAAAATTACAATTAATAACGATGAGGATACTACAATATCAAACATTTTAGCGGTAGACAATTTAAACCCAGAACTAAATTCCCAAAAGATAAAAAATTTAAAAAATAATGATCCGATAATCAAAAAATCGAATGATTTATTAAAAGAATTATTATTGAGACAATTGCCAAATGTTAATTTTTCCAAAAAATTAACATTTAATGATATAAAAAGAATTAGTAAATTTTTAATTTCGTCTATTTTCGATGAAAATGAATGTTCTTTGTGGAATGGATATATTACAAATGAAAATAATCAAGTGAAAGGCACATACATTAATTTTTACTTTAATCAAAAAAAAATAGCATTACATAGATTACTTTATTTAAATTTTATCGGTGACATCTTAAACACTGAATATATTAAATTTAGTTGTATAAACAAAGGTAAATGTTGTAATATACATCATATGAAAAAATATTCATACAATTCTAATTTATTATCACATAATCCACATGAACACACTAGTTACAATAGTGTTCATATCGTTCAAAATAAAAATATTCTTATAATCGAATTATAAATGATTCATATGCAAATAAAAATAAAATAAAAATATATTTTCTGACTATAATATAATAAATAAAGATGGATATAAACATTCAATTATCTGAAGAAGAAAAAAAAATTAATTTAGGAGGCTTTCCTCCAATTTATAAAATATCAGGAGAATTTAAAAAAAAAAGAGAATTTAATAAAAGTATAGAAACAATTAATAAAAATGTTCTCAATAATTTAAATATTTTAAATGTAAAAAATATTTTGGGTATTAAAAAATAAGTATTTTTATGAACTATAAATATTAATATATTTTTAATATTTATATACTAACAGTATAATTTTATTAATATGTCGAATGAAAAAATATTAAAAATGGATTCTACTATAAGAGACTCTTTGGAATTTTATGATAAAAATCAAGAACTATATAATGTATTTTTTAATAAAATTAAATATATCAAATTTATTGATAATATTAATATGACAGATGAAATTATATTTTATGATGAAAATAAAAAAATTCTATTAGAATCTTCCTACGAAATACTTGGAGTATTTCTTCCAAAAACTCAAATGTGGAAATGGTCATGGTCTATACCAAGCTTTAAAAAAAAACACACCTTTATTTCTAGAAAAATTTTAGAATATGCATTTAATCTGGATAATATTAAAGAAATATCTCTACGCTCAGATTTGACAAATTCTAAAATTAAAATTATAAATGATTTACAATTAGACATTCACATCGCATTATCTTCTTATATAGGCAAACAACCCCTAATTTTTAAATTTTATAATAAATTTGAAGACAATACAGAATTTACAAAAATGGATAAATCTAATTCTGAACAAACATTGCAAAATTTGGAATCATCAAACAAAATTAATAGAACATCTGAAAACTTAAATAATATTTCCACTAAAAACATATCATCCAATAGTAGTTCTGACGACGATATGTTTAAATATGTTTCAGATGATGACGATGATGAAAATTATATGATTATGTATTTATTTATTTTGGATTATAAAAATATAATAATTTAATTGAATACAAATTATTTTTTAGATACTACATATAACCCACTAGGTGTTTTAGTTTTTGTATAAATACTCATACTTGGTCCCGAAAACGAACTACTTCCGCTCTTTTTAGTGGATAAATAATACCACATACCTATAAAAAATATTCCAATTGCAATTAAAATATACATAATCGTATCATAATTAGAAGTACCCATATAATTATTGGTGGGATTTGATAATTCATAAGTAATTGTTACTCGATTATTATCAGGACGAATATAATTTATATCAACCGGAAAATCCTTTTTATATGTAGTACCATTAACAATATATTGGACTCCCAATAAACATTGTGTTGAATCACAATTTAAATAAATTATACTTCCATCAATAGTCGCGTAATTATTTTCTCCAATGAATATAACTACGGAAATTGATAATAATGCAATACCAATAATTAAATTTGTAGTATTGTTATATTCAAAATCTCCCCCAGTTTGTAATAACATATTTATTGCCTCAGTAGTTCCAATTGATTTAGTGTTATCAAATGGCATATCCGTTAGTGATAATGATAATAGGTCGTTGGTCATATTTATAATGTTTTATATATTTATAATATATAATTTTTGTTATATATTATTTTAAATTAACATAATTTTTTATTATGGATTGGAGTCAAAGTAGAATAATTCCACATAAAAGGATATTTGGGTATAGAAATTGGATCACCTCTTAAATCATACGACATATTTGATGTTTGACCCGTCCTCATATTATTCCAAGGCAAATTTGTATAATTATCTGTATCT
>JBDNHS010000493.1:0-2170 GCA_041688685.1 Kapaibacterium sp. (SeqCode) | reverse complement strand
GTTCTAATAAAGATATGTTTTGAATTTTTGTACTACTATTTATTTTTGCTGTAAAATTTATATCTTTTTCATCAAAAGTTCTAAGTGTATCATTAACTATTATAGGATCAGAAATTTCTTCATTGTTGGATAATATTTCAACTCTAGAATTTTCTTTTTGTCCATATTCTACATCATCTCTTGATGCTTCTTTCGGTAGATTTCTATAATCTACTTCAATTCTACTTTCTTCTATTCCCCACTTATCAACTAAATAGTTTTTAATAATTTCTGCTCTATTTTTTGATAAATTTAAGTTATTAAATTCATCATTTTTATTTGAGTTACTACCTAATAATTTTATTTTAGTTTCTTTATAATTTTTAAGTCTAAAGCCAATAATATTAATAATATTATAATAAGTGTCTATAATATCCAAATTAGTAAGTTTGTCAATATTAAATTTTGAAATAGAATCTGTATTTAATAATATATATCTATTTGGTATTTCTGAAGAATTATAGTCAAAAAACACATAATTTAATAATGGTTTTAAACTAAATTTCACAAACTCTTCTAATTTAAGCCCTCTACTTTCAATATTTTCACCTTTATAATCTTTTTCATAAGCATTAACTTCAGCTTCGATAATTGGTGGCTTTATTGGTAAAGCAAAACTCATTGTCATCGGAGGTTCTCTCGGAGGCGTCGGTGGTAATACTGGCTCTACATAATATTGATAATCATAGTATTTTATACCTAATCCCAAATTAATACTATATTGATTCCAAATACTATCTTTAATTATATTAGTAAAATTATACTTAAAATTAATTTCAGGTACTAATTTAAGAGTATTGGTCTTATTCATAGGCAATTCATAAGATATTCCAAATCCCAAATTTGTTATAATTGTATTTATATCTTTAATTTCTCCGTTGAAGACATTTCTTTGTCTTTGCCCCGGATTTGTTTCATCTTTAAATGTACCTTTTAATAAACTTGGGTCTATTTCTTCTTTTTGGCTGTACTCACTTAATAAATTATAATTTAATCCTAAATTAATCGATAAATTCAAATAATCAATAGGAGTATAATAAAAATATGGTTCTAAAGTAACATAATTGAAAGTTGTATTAAGAAAATGATTAAATTTACCTGTTGTCTCAACTCCATCAATAATTAATAACTGATTATCTGGCTCAATAAATTCATTTTTGTTAATCTGCCATCCAACACGAGAACCAAAACCATATTTAGTTGTGATTGGTATTTCGAAATAAGCATTGATTTGAGTACCAAAACCTAAATTACCAAAATAATTTTTGCAACAGTTATCAGTGCCAGGTATTTTTCTAAAGTTGCTATTATTAAAGATAAATGAATAAAATCCATTTATTCCAAATCTTTTACTTAGTAATAAACTATCTTTTATATTATTTTCGTTTGTGTTAACTTGAAGAGAATTATTTACATTTAAATTTTCGTGCGAATAAACAAAACTCATATTAATTATAAAAATTATATTTAATAATAATATCAACTTATATATATTAATAATTTTAGATAAATTATTAATATTATTAGTTTTATAGAGTTTACTTAAATTTAACAATTTTAATTTATTACAAGTTTTAACTGCTATTTTTTTCATTTCTCTCACTTTTGCAGTTATAATAATAGATAAATTATTAATTTTGATTATAATTGTTAATAATTTAATTACAAATTTAAAAAATTAATTTCAAAATTGACAAATAAGAAAATAAATATATTTATATTAGCTGGTGAGCCATCAGGAGATTTACACGGTGCAAAATTAATAAGGGAGTTAAAAGCTTTGAATCCTGAAATTAATATCTATGGGATTGGTGGGCAAGAAATGATAAAAGAAGGACTGAGTTCTATTGCTGACATTAAAAATATATCAATAGTTGGATTTTGGGAAGTTTCCAAAAAATATATCTTTTTTAAAAAATTATTGAAAGAATGTCAATTGTTTTTGCTAAATAATCATATTGATGTTTTTATACCAATTGACTACCCAGGGTTTAATATTCCACTTGCAAAATTTGCAAAAAAGCATAATATATTTGTTGCCTATTATATTGCTCCACAGTTTTGGGCTTGGGCTCAATATAGAGTAAATAAATTTAAAAAAGCAGTTGATAAACTGTTTGTGATTTTACCT
>JBDNHS010000492.1:0-4313 GCA_041688685.1 Kapaibacterium sp. (SeqCode) | reverse complement strand
TCTAATAATTTATTTTTATTGTTAAATATTAATGAACCATTAGTATATAATTCTAATATTCCATTTTTATTATTTGAAATAGTGCTAATTAACCCTAAATTAATACGATTATATTTGTTTTGTTGAAAATATTTATTTCTTTGAACATTATTGGTTTTAAATTGATAAATGTTATTATTAAAAAAAGAAAATTCTTGTACACTTTCGTGAGATTCCAATAACCAATTATTCCACTCAAGTTGTGCTTGAGTGGAATTTGGTAAAATAAATATGAATAGTGCACAAATATTTAATATTTGCTTTTTCATTATTTTATTCCTCTTTTATAAATTTACCACTATTTAATGTATAACTATTATAAATAATTGAATATAAATATATCCCAGATTTTATATTTTCAATATATGTGGTAAATGTTTTTGTATTATTTTCTTTTTCATAAATATCCTTTCGTTATTTTAAAACACCTTATTAATTCAACTACTTAGTTAAACTTCAATATAACTAAAAAAGTTTTTATTTACAAAATTATTTTTACGTTGTATTGAAAATATTACAAAATATAAACTAATAAAGTAAAATAGAAAAATATAAGAAGTAATTTGCTAAAATAATGACTATAAATTTATATTTCTCGTCTGTGCATAGATAAATTTTAATAAATTAGAAAAAAATATATAAACATATAGAAAGAATAAAGTTATGGTTGTAGCAGTTGTAGGTGCCACAGGATTGGTCGGTAGAAAAATGATTCAAGTATTGGCAGAAAGGAATTTCCCGCTGACGAAATTAAGACTTTTTGCCTCTGAGAGGTCAAAGGGTAAATTAATAAATTTTAAAAATCAAGATATTGAAGTTGAAGTTTTAGACGAAAATTCATTTTTGGGAGTAAATGTAGCATTATTTTCGTCTGGCAGTGATTCGAGCAAAGTTTTTGCACCGATTGCAGCCAAATCAAATTGTTTTGTGATAGACAATAGTAGTGCGTGGCGTATGGATAAAAGCGTTCCATTGGTAGTGCCAGAGGTCAATCCACACCATTTGAATAATGAAAGCAAAATTATTGCTAATCCAAATTGTTCTACAATCCAATTGATGGTCGCTTTGAAGCCAATTCATACAAAGTATAAAATCAAAAGGGTGATTTGCTCAACTTACCAGTCTATTACAGGAGCTGGTCAGAGTGGTTTGGACAAATTAAATGCTGAATTGAACGATAATGATTTGAATTCTGATACCCATAGAATTGCCTTTAATACTATGTTCCATCAATTTGATGATAATAGTTTTACGGTAGAAGAAAATAAAATGATAAATGAGAGTAAAAAGATTTTGGACGACCCCAATTTTAATATGGCTGTTACTTGCGTTAGGTTGCCAATTATTGGTGGACACGCTGAGTCGGTGAATTTTACATCTGAATTGCCTTTTGATTTGGATGCTCTAAAAAACGAACTAAATAATTTTGATGGACTTGAAGTTTTAGATGATATTAAAAATAATAACTACCCAACTCCAAGCATAGTAAATGATAAAGATGGCGTTTTTGTAGGTAGATTGAGAATTGATGAAACTGAGGTAAATTCAGCATATATGTGGATTGTGTCAGATAATTTACGTAAGGGAGCTGCCACAAATGCAGTTCAAATAGCAGAGAAATTATTAGAAAAGGGATTGATTAGCTAATATTAATAAAAATAGATAAAATATATTTGAAACTATTTTTTATTTGGTTCGTTTAGAAGATAAGATTTTTGCGAATATTTAATAATTTATATAATTTGGGAGTTGTATTATGGCATCTGCAATAAGTTGGTTCGAGATTCCGGTATCGGATATGGATAGAGCTTGTAAGTTTTATTCAGAAATTATGGATTACAAAATTGAAAGTTATGATGTAACTATGGGAGATTTTACTACCACAATGGCGATGTTTCAATTTAATCCAGAAGAAGGTGAAATAGGTGGAAGTTTGGTTAAAAATCAGCATCATAACCCAAGCAATGATGGAGTATTAGTTTACTTGAAAGGTGGTGAAGATTTGAATGGTATATTAGGTAAAGTTGAATCTTTCGGTGGTAAAATATTATTACCAAAAGCATCAATTGGCGAAAATGGATTTATGGCAATGTTTTTAGACACCGAAGGAAACAAAATAGGTTTACATTCTACTAAATAATTTACAATATTAATTATTTTAATTATAAAACTCTTCTAACATTAGAAGAGTTTTTGCATATTACTATAAAATTATAGAATATTAAAAAATTTGTTTCTAAACTCAAAAACGTATTTGTAAATTTTTTATTAATCACAAAACTAAAAAATATTAAATACACACACCTCATAAATTAAGTTTTATGGCATTTTTTTGTTAAATTAGTAATTATTCAAATTTCATAAATTAAATAATTGTTTAAAGGGACATAGATGTTAAAAAAACTACTAATTTTACTTTTCATTTCAATCTCAGTTTCTTTTGCTCAAAAGAAAGAAAAATCTGAAGAAAGCAAAAAATGGGACGTAAATAATCCTCCAGGGAAATATAAAGACCACGAATTTAATACTGAAACCACAACTTGGACTAATTTAGATGTTAGCCCTGATGGAAAAGAAATCGTTTTTGATGTATTAGGTGATATTTACATTGCTCCAATTTTAGGTGGTGAAGCGAAATTACTTAGAGAGGGCTTAGCTTGGGAAGTGCAACCAAGATTTTCACCAAATGGTAAATATATTTCATTTACTTCGGATATCGCTGGTGGTGATAATATTTGGTATATGGAAAAAGATGGCAAAAACCCAATTCAAATAACAAAAGAAGATTTTAGACTTTTGAATAATGCTGTTTGGACTCCAGATGGAAATTTTATAATCTTAAGAAAACACTTTACAGCCACTCGCTCTGCTGGTGCTGGCGAAATGTGGATGTATCACATAACTGGTGGAAGTGGAATTGGACTTACAAAAAGAAAAAATGACCAACAAGATGTAAACGAACCTTGCATTTCACCTGATGGCAAATTCCTATATTATTGCGAAGATGTTTACCCCGGTGGCTCTTTTCAATATAACAAAGACCCAAATAGTCAAATCTATGTAATCAAAAGATTAAATCGTGAGACAGGGGAGAATGAAACTATCATTTCTGGCTCAGGTGGTGCTTTCAGACCGCAAATATCAAGAGATGGCAATACTTTGGCTTTTGTTAGAAGAATCAGAACTAAAACAGTTTTAATGTTACATAATTTAAAAACTGGTGAACAAAAAGTAATTTATGATAAATTGACAAAAGATCAGCAGGAAGCTTGGGCAATATTTGGTGTATATCCAAACTTTAATTGGACTCCAGATGACAAATCTATTATAATTTGGTCTGAAGGGAAAATACGTAAAATTGATGTTGCTGATGGAAACGAAGAAATTATAAATATCAAAATTAAGGTTAAAAAAAGAATTTATGATGCTTTAACTATCGAACAAGAAGTTTCACCAAAAGAGTTCAATGCAAAAGCAATAAGACAAGCAGTAACAACTCTAGACGGCAAACAAATTATATTTAATGCTGTTGGGTATTTATGGATAAAAGATTTACCTAATGGCACTCCACAAAGATTAACATCGAGTGTAGATTTTGAATTCGAACCAAGTATTTCCACAGACGGAAACAAAGTAATCTATGTTACTTGGAACGATGAAAATTTAGGGAAAATTATGGAATTTAATCTAAAAACAAAAATTATAATTGAATTAAATTTAGAAAAAGGAATTTACAGAAATCCAAGTTATTCTAATGACGGTTCTAAAATTGTATTCGAAAAAGAAATTGGTAACTCTAATCAAGGTTATACTTTTACCAAAAAGCCAGGGATATATTATTTGGAATTAAATTCGAATGAACCCAAATTTGTTACAGACGAAGGGGATTACCCAACATTTAATTCCAAAGGCGATAGAATATTCTATCAAACTGGTGGTTATTTATTTGGTGCATTAGAAAAAGGTTTCCATTCTGTGGATTTGAATGGTTTTGATAAAAGAACTCACTTTACATCTAAATATACGAATAGATTTGTACCAAGTCCAGATAATAAGTGGATAGCATTTAATGAATTACACAAAGCTTATGTTACTGTATTTCCAGAAGCTGGCAAAAGTATTGATTTGTCTGCCTCTACTACATCTGTACCAGTTGCACAATTAACCAAAGATGCCGGTATAAACTTACATTGGACAAGTAACTCTAAAACTATTTGTTGGACATTGGGGGAGCAATATTTTGCGAATGATTTGACAAGTAGATTTAAGTTTTT
>JBDNHS010000491.1:0-17180 GCA_041688685.1 Kapaibacterium sp. (SeqCode) | reverse complement strand
TTTGTAATGAACGCTGATGGAAGTATGGCTACTAAAAAATTAGCTAAAATGGCTGACAAAGAATTAGAAATATTCGGTTCTAAATCGATAAAAAATGGTTTAAATGTCATTTCTGCCGATAAAATATCAGAAAAAATGATGACACCAGCAAAAAAATAAATAAATTTATTTTCTATAATAAATCAAATGATTTTATTGAAAAGACTGTCTTAAAGACAGTCTTTTTTTTGTTACAAAAAATAATTACAAGTTAAATTAGTCAAATAACTTATAAATAGTTTTTTATCAAGAGTTCTTTTATCAAGAGTTATTTTTCAATCTTAAAATATATAAATATGAAAGTACTAATATTATTATCAGGATGTGGAGTTTACGACGGAACTGAAATTCACGAAAGTGTTCTAACTTTATTAGAATTAGAAAAAAATGGTATAGAGTACTATTGCACAGCACCTGATAAAGAACAATTACACGTGATAAATCATACAAATGGTTTGGTGATGAATGAAACCAGAAATGTATTAATAGAAGCGGCAAGAATTGCAAGAGGAAATATAATTGCATTAGATAAGGTATTAGAAAATAATTTACTTAATGATTATGATGGTCTTGTAATACCTGGTGGATTTGGTGCTGCCAAAAATTTGAACAAGTGGGCTATTGATGGACCTAAGGGAGAAATAGATAAAGATGTCAAAAATCTTATTTTGTCTTTCATAAAAAACAACAAACCTATTTTGGCTCTTTGTATGGGACCAACTGTAGTTGCAAAAGCATTAGAAGGTAGTGATTATAATCCTAAGTTGACTGTTGGCACTAATAAAGAGAGTTCGCCGTATGATATCGAAGCAATAAGCATTGGAATGAATTCTATTGGTGCAAATAGTGAAATGAAAACTATAAAAGAAATTTGTGTTGATGAAACAAATAAAATAATTACTGCACCTTGTTATATGATGGATGCTACTATTTGTGAGGTGGCAAAAAATATTGAATCAGCTGTTAAAAAATTAAAGGAATTTTTATAATTATCAAACAATTACCAAAAGTGAAAAATATTAATATTCAAATTAATAAAGAAGAAATCTATAATAAAATTAAAGATGTAGAATACCAATTCAAAATTAATGAAAATGACAGAGTAACTGAATATAAATTTCAAGTAAATAATAAACTTGACACCAAACAACATAATAAAGTAAATCCTGACTTATTAAAATTTATGATTGTAAATCAGTTTAAATCATTTTCATTTATTACTGCTCAAAATCCAAATTATAATATTTTAATTAACACAGAATTATCTAACATCAAATCAAATGAAAATTTAAAAAATGATTTGAACGAATATAAATTCTTCGAAGCAGAGACTATTTTTGATTATAAGTTTGATGAAATTGGTTTTGTTGTTTTTGACTTACCTATTCATTTGTTATTGATTTTAAAGAATAAATACACTCAGAATGCAGTAGTATTTGGCAATAATAAATATATTAAATTGATTATTTAGTTTTATATAATATCTAAAAGATTAAATAAAAATATAAGTTTAAATAAAGAAGACTGTATTTATTGCTTACAAATTGTAAGTTTTTAACACAGTCTTTTTTTGCGATAGAAATATTTGTTAAATTTTATTAAGTCTTATTTAAAGAGTCTTATTGTTGTGAATTTAAAATATCATTCCAATATTTGACTTTTTTGTTTACAACCATTTTATTTTCAGAATTTGAAGTTTGATTATTCAAATAACCCACACATTTTTTAAGTGCAGAATTTGACTCAGCAAAGTTCCCTATTGATTTGTAAGATTTATATAATTCACCATATAAGTCAGACTTAATCAAATTAAATTCATTTTCATTAACTTTTGAGTTCTCAATTACACTAATTGCTCTGTTTAATATTTCAATACTTTTTTCGTTACTAATATTTTTTACTCTATAAATAACAGCTAATTTGTATAATATTTCAACTTGATTATCTACATCATCATTTTTTTGAGCAATTTTTAGTTTATTAGTATAATTTTGTAAAATCTTATTTAACTCATCGTTATTTTGTACAAAAACACTTAATATTTCATCATTATAAACAGCCATATCTTTGTCTGTTCGTAATTGTTTTATTTTTGACTTAATATTCTCACTTTCAATACTTTCAGAAATACTTTTATTCGATTTATCAGATTTATTATTAGAATTAATATTAGAATTAATAAAATCAGTTTCTGAATTATTCAATTCATGAGAATTAATAGAGTTAGTGACTTGATTATCTAAAATTTCATTAAAATTATCTTTAGAATTGTCTTTAATTGCTTCAGTACTTTTATTAATTACATACTCATTTTTAACATCTGTTTTGTCTTGATTTGTAAAGTAATTATAAGTAAAATAAGAAATACCAATAATTGACATAAAAGATATAGATGCAATTATAGAAGTAAATTTTGAACTTGCGATGATACCATTAGTTACAGTATTAGCAACAGTATTAGTTAAATTATTCGTTATATTTCCTGGATTATTTACAATCGAGGGCTTAATATTACTTATATTATCGTTAAATTTATTAAGATAATCATCTAAGTATTCATTTGTATTTACATCATTTAATCCAGAAATATCTGTATTAATATTATTAAGTTGAGAATCTAAATTAGGATTAATAACACTACTATCAAAATTACTGGTATCAATAATATTGTTAAGCTCATTAATTTCCAAATCAGATATCGAACCGTCATCTAATTTTTGAAAAAGTAATAATATTTTGTTATAATTATCCATTTAAATAACCTTTCAAGTTTTCCATTTTTGTTGTAAGTAAATTTTTGGCTCTAAAGAGTCTAACCTTTACTAATGCCTCAGTAATATTGAGGGCTTGAGCAATTTCGGTATAAGAAAAATCAGAGAAATATCTCAATTCAATAACTTCTTTGTATTCATCAGGTAAAGTATCTATAGATTTGTATATTTGTTCTTTTAGGTAGAAATCTTCTACTTTATTATCATCTATAAGTGTATTTTCATAAACTTCAACTTTATACTTATCTTTGGTATTTCTTTTTTCCATCAGACATTGATTACGAGTTATAATCATTGTCCAGGCTATTAAGCTTCCACCTTTGAAATTATCTTTCTTTTCGTAAATATTAGAAATAATTGTTTGAAAGACATCTTTTGCTTTATCAGAATCTCTAAAAACAGTCATACAGTAGTTAAAGATTTTTTTTGAATACCGCTGGTAAAAAACATTAAATGCATTGACGTCATCTGTCTTTATTCTTTCAAATAAATCTTCATCACTTAATTCTAATAGTTCAATGCTAATTTTTATATTTGCTAAGTTTGATATATTTGATATATTTTTCAAGTTAAATATTCTCTTTAATTCAAATTCTTCAAGTTTATAATTTTATTAATAAATAATTAAATTAAAAATAAAAGAATAATTATTATAAAATAAATAAAAACAACTCCACAAAGATACCAAATTTAATGTAATGATTAATTTTATCGACTATAAAAATAGAAATACATATACATACTATAAAGTTACAAAAATGAATAAATATTTATAATAAATGTATAATTTCTAGATAATTTAAACTAAATGAATAATTAATAATATTTTTTATATTATTTTAATTATATTTGATAAATTTTTTTGTGTCAAAATAATTATTATTTAAAAAAATTACTATTCTATGTATAAATCTTACGATAGCCAATTATTAGAAAATAAAACAATATTAGTTGTTGATGATAATGCATTGAGTAGAAAAATACTTAAAGAGCAATTAGAAAGAGCATTCGTTAATGTGATATTGGCTGATAATGGAAATGAAGCTATAAAAATAGCTAAAGAAAAATTACCAGATATGATATTATTGGATATTATGATGCCTGTTGTTAGTGGGTATGATGTTTGTATTGAATTAAAAGAAAATTATGATACAAAAGATATTCCTATAATATTTTTAACTGCCAAAATAGACACAGAAGATATTGTCAAAGGTTTGAGACTTGGTGCAGTTGATTATATTAACAAACCATTCTTACATCCAGAAGAGTTACTTGCAAGAATAACAACTCAAATAGAATTAAAGATTTACAGAGATAGTTTGGTCATTCAAAATGAAACTTTAAATCAAATAAATCAAGAAAAAAATGATTTTATCGTCACAATAGTTCATGACCTAAAAAATCCAATATTTAATATTAGCTTAATTTCTAAAACACTCCAAAAAGCAAGTGGACTAACTACAGAAGATATTATTGATTTAGCAAATGATATTGAAATTAGTTCTAACAAAATATTAAATCTAATAAATTCAATACTAGAATTAGCTTCCTTTGAAAATAACAAGAAAATATTATTAGAATTATTAAATATGAATGAAATTATCTTAAGTTCTACATTTTTACAGAAAGAAAGTGCAAGAGTTAAAGATATAAATTTAAATTTAATAGAAAATGACGAACAGATATTTATGAATACTGATAGAAATGCTTTTATTCAAATCTATGATAATATTCTGTCAAATGCCATCAAATATTCTCCTTTTGATTCTGAAGTCAAAATAGACTATGCCATTGTTGACAATAGATTTAAGGTTAACATCAAAGATTCTGGACCTGGAATAAGTAAAGAAGATCAGAAAAAAATGTTCGGTAAATTTGCTAAACTTTCTTCAATACCTACTGGAAATGAAACATCTACCGGACTAGGATTGTTTTCTGTAAAAATGTATTCCGAGCTCATTGGTGCAGAAATAGAAGTGCAAACTTCCCTAGGGGAAGGCTCAACTTTTTCTATAATTGTTCCTTTTAATTAATATATAAGTTTCCACCTTAATATTTTATACAGACATTTTTCTTTTCAGTGAAGAAATCTAAAGCATAAAATCCACCTTCACGACCAACTCCTGAGTTTTTGACACCACCAAATGGAGTTCTTAAATCCCTAAGTAGCCAAGTGTTTACCCAAATTATACCAACATCTAATTTAGTAACTATTCTATTTGCTTTGGATATATTTTCTGTCCAAACGGTTGCTGAAAGTCCATATTGAGTAGAATTACTATATTTTAGTACTTCTTCTTCGGTTTCAAATGGCATAATTGTAACAACTGGACCAAATATTTCTTCTTGGTTTGTTCTACAATCATAAGTCAAGCCTTCGATTACTGTTGGCTCAATGAACCAACCATTTTCACATCGACCTTCAATTTTTCTAACTTTACCACCAGTCAAAATAGTTCCACCCTCAGATTTGGCTAAATCAATATAATATTGGATTTTTTCAAAATGACTTTGTGAGACCAAAGCACCTATTCTCGTGTTACTATTTTTGGGGTCACCTACTTTTAACTCAGAAACTAATTTTACAAAATCATTTTTGAATTTTGCATAAATAGATTTTTCAACAAATATTCTCGAACCACACAAACAAATTTGACCTTGATTAGAAAACGAAGACAAAATTGTTGTTTTTAACATTTCTTCATAATTACAATCAGCAAAAATAATATTAGGATTTTTACCACCCAATTCCAAAGATAATTTTTTGAATTTTGGTGCGGCTATTGAGGCGATTTTGGCACCCGTAGAAGTGCCACCCGTAAATGATATAGCTTTAATCTCATCATTGCTAACTATTGCTTCACCTACATCTGCGCCATTTCCATGAATAATATTTAATACCCCAGCCGGAAGACCAGCTTCTATACACACAATTGATAGTAAATATGAAGTCAGAGGAGTGATTTCTGATGGCTTAGCAATTACGCAATTCCCAGCAGCCAATGCAGGAGCGATTTTCCAAGTGAATAGATATAATGGTAAATTCCAAGGAGAAATACATCCTACTAATCCAATAGGTTGATTTAAAGTATAATTTATTGCTGTACCTATTGTCTCCGAAGCACTTGAATTATAATGTAAAATAGCAGTTGCAAAAAATTGAAAATTTTGAACTGCTCTTGGTATATCTACTTTTGCAGCTAATTTTTCTGGTTTACCATTATCCTTACTCTCTGCCTCTGCAAATAAATCTAAGTTCTCTTCTATTAAATATGAGATTTTCATTAATATTTTGTGTCTATCTTCAACAGAAGTATTAGCCCATTTCTCTTTTGCTTTATTAGCTTCAATGACTGCTAAATTAACATCATCAATGTTAGAATTTGGGATTAAAGAATATACTTTTCCTGTTGCAGGTTCGAAATTATCAATATAAGTTTTAGATATTGGTTCGATTAATTTTCCACCAATATAGTTTTGTAACTTAAAAACTTCATTTGATTCTAAAATATTATTTAATGTCATTTTAATTTTTATTAAAGTAAATTTCTAATTAATTGTCTTCGATTAGATACAAATATAATAAATTAAAAATAATAAATAAATTTATTATTATAAGTATAAATGCTAAAATATGTAATTAGTATTCAACTTAACCCTAAAATATCTTGTAATTTCCTTATATTTGTAAAATATTATTTAACAAAAAGCAAATAACATTTTCATTTGAATTCACTTTACTTATAAAATGATAACTTATAAATTTAATTTCTCTACGAAATTCCAAAAATGGTTTGATACCTCCTCACCAGTTTTCACAACAAGACTTTCTATGATTGTGTGTATTATATTTGCATCTGGTGGTATTATTATTGGTATTACCGAAGAGTCGCTTGCCGTAAAAATAAATGGACTCATCTCAGCTATTGATATATTAAATTCCATTATTTTCATAACAGCTGTCAATCATAGCATTAAGTCCCCCGATTATGTATTTAATTATGGGTATGGCAAATACGAAAGTTTATCTCTATTAGCTGCTGCTGGATTATTGCTTATAGTATTGGGGTATGCAATTTATGAAGCCGCTCTGAATTTTGGTACACCATCTTCCGAAGGTGGAAATTATTACGTGTTACTCACTTATTCTTTTATAACACTAATAATTATGAAAGCAATGTATAAATTGCAATTAAAGGCAGCCAAAAAGTTCAAAATACCTATACTTAAATACGATGCAGATATATGGAAAATTGATACTTATTTAGAATTTGGTGTTTTTGTAAATCTTATTTTGGGTGCAATATTACAATATTTCCATCAAATTTACATATTATTTATAATTGATTCAATCACTGCAATATTATTGTTATTGTTTGCCCTTAAAGTACCTATAAAAGGCTCGAGAGATGCTTTAGATCAATTATTGGACAGAACACTTCCTGATGAAATACAATTCAATATTTTGGGTGCAATCGCAGAAAACTTGACTAAAATGTGCGAATTCAAAAATGTACATACTAGACAATCCGGAAAAGATATTTTTATTGAAATAGATGTTGTACTACCAAATGATTATACAATTGAAGAAAAATATATTTTAGAAAGTGATATTTCAGAAAAATTATTAGAGATATTCCCTACTTCTGTGCCTAGGGTATATTCTACTCCTTGCAAAGGAGATTGTATTATTAACGGAGTTAGTTATTGTCCAATCAAAAAACTACACCACTCTAAAAACATAGATGTTAATTATTAATTTATATTCGACAATTAATAATTAAAGATTGAAAGATACTAATTATTAATTGTTCTTTAAGTTAAGATTAAGGTTAATATCTACTCTATAATCATTTTATTTGTTTTAGAGTACAAGCCATTTTCGTAATTATAAAAATATATTCCTGCTGGTAAGTCATTTTTATGAAAATATATTTCATAATTACCTAATTCAAATTCTTCACTTCCATCAAAAATAGTCTTTACCAACTGACCAATATCATTATAAATATATAATTTCACTCCAATTTTTTCTCCAACAGTAAAGTTGATTTTAGTCAAATCCACAAATGGATTGGGTGAATTTTGGTTTATTGATGTCTTAAGATTAGTATAAATCAGATTATCAATAGCACATTGACCCAGACTTTCTATAGTTGCATTTCCGGTATTTGATTGTAAATCTAAGAATAATATTTTTGTAGAGCCGAAATTGCTTAATTTAGTTGTAATTTGGCTTTTGTTTACGTCAGGCACCATAATTTTAAATTTTAAATTCAGAATGTTACCTTTTCTTAAAGAATCTAAATTTCTAAATTCAAAAAGCATATCTCCATTTTTGGGGATTAAATTAACATCACCATTAGTTAAATTTTGATATTCCAAAAATTGAAGTGCCGTTTTATTATATTTTATATCAGCATCAAATTGGAATTCTTCCAACCAATACTCAGTATTTTTATAATTTGCAGAGAAGTTTTTATCTAAATAAATAGGTACATTTATAGTATCATTAAAATTACCAACAAAGTCTCTTACGAATGTAGTATCAATATCGAAATTTGGATTTATTGTTAATATTGGTGCATAAGAACTACCAATATGATTTTCCGATTTAGTTATTTCACAAGGAGTATTTGAATTAGTTATGAAATCTTCATCAAAATCATATTTTTGTGTTGGACAAAACTCAAAAACTACTTTTAAAATTTCATTTGGTAGTAATTCATCAGTCAGTGGCTTTGAAGAATTTATAATAGAAATATCTTTATGCGTTTGAATTAAACTACTAATTAATATATTTACATCGCCAGTATTTTGTACAGATATCGAATCAATTGAACAATCTAAAATTCTTACACTACCAAAATCCATATTATTTAAAATTTCATAGTCAACATCTAATATTTCAGATGAAACAGTTGAACTTTCAGCAATAATCTCATATAAAATTACATCTTCTGTGTCAAATTTTATTGAATCAATATTAAAATTCAAATTAGCATTTTTATTAACTATAGGTTCAAATAAAGCATAATAAATTGGTTTGATACTGTCAACCTGGCAAAAGTTTACTGCATTAACTTCCACTCTTCCATTACCCAAGTCCTTCGAACTGATGTTTGGCAGGAAGTTAGTGCTGCAATTATTATTCAAATAATCAGACTTGACACCAATAAAATTATAGTTAGCATTAGAATAACTTAGTTTACTATTTATATTTACATAGTTTGCAGGTATTTTACGTGATGTATAGACAGGCACTTCTAATGTATCACAATTTATAATTTGAAAATTTGAAACAGGAGTTTGCCCATCATCAAATCTAAATTTCAGACCAAAGGCGGGAGCAAATCCCCAACCACTAACATATATCGTAGTATCTTCTACAAAACAAGGCTGTCTAAAATGTACTTTCATTTTAGCTTCATAAAACCTAACAGCTCTTGGTTTAAATTCTAACTTAATTGTCAAATATTCACTTGGGTCACACAAAAGTGGAAAAGATTTGCCAGCACTATCACTTGCAAAAAATACTCTATCATTTGGACTAAATGTAATCGAATCAATAATCAAAGGTGTCCTATCTGGATTAACATCAATATCTGGTATCCACATATATTCATTTTGAGGAGCAGAAAAAACATCAACTCTTGTATCAGGAAATTTGTTAACAGGGGGCCAGTATTCAGTGAATAAATTTTGTTTACCAGCAAGGTATCTTGATAAATCAATATTCCAACCATTACCAGAAGCATTGATTATCAAAGATGCATTATTTTCCAAACTATCTCTAACACTTGGAGATTTGGGACAGAATAATACTCTTAGTGTATCAATAGACGTTGCATTGGGTAACCTTGCTGGAATTTGATAAGGCAAAGTTCCTGTAGGAGAAAAATCAGATTGCCATCTAAAATTATTTGGTCGTGAATTAGGGTCTCCGTTAGTTACAATACTAATATTATTTATTGTAGCAGGAAATACAGTAGAATTATTAACTAATGGTATTTTTCTTTCTGCACAATCACAAGGATTTACAAATCCATAAGATAATAAATTAGTAATCACTTCTAATGGAATTACTCTACCTTTTCCACTCAGAGAGCCACTATTATTAATTTGACATGGCGAAGAAGAAACTGCATCTAAAAATCCAGTGAAATCAGTTGCTGATATTGGATTAAAGCTTACAATCACTTGTAGAGTATCTCGTGGAGTTAATGTTTTATTTTTGAGATTATTTTGATTAATAATATTAAAACCACCGGTCCCTAATACCTCTCTAATTTTTACACTATCTACAAAAATATCAACAGAAGAAATATTTTCTAAGACAATTATTTTGTTTACATTCTGTCCAACTTCTTGAGTGCCCCACACATTATTATCAGTTACATATATTTTGGGTAATAAAGAAGTACCGAGAAGTTTAGCATTCCATTTAATGGCATCATTCGTTTCAAATCTTATAAATGCTCTATCTGATCTGTCTATTGTAATATCATTTGGAGTATAATTTAGAATACATACTAACTTCTCATTTGGTGTTAATACTTTAGAATATCCATTAAATGATACTGGTTGTACTAATTGAAATTTGCCAGATGGGTCATCAAGAACAAATTTAACTAAATTTTGATTAGTACTACTTTTATTTTCAATAATAATAGTGTCCAATTGACTTTTGCAAGCCATTACATTTTCAATACTCATTAATTCCGGCAAGAAACCAAACCTTTCTATAATTCCTCTTCCCTTTAATTCAATACCTTCAGACTTAAAGCATCGAGGTTCGTATAGTCTCAGTTCATCTATATAAGTTTGTTCCAAAGTCGGTCTAAAAACTATTGTAACAGTTCTTTTTTGTCCGGCGGGAATTGCAATATTTCGCCCACCAGAGAAAAAGAAAGCATCTCCGTTTGCCAAATCAAATTGTAAATTAAAAGGCGTAATACCATAATTTTCTACTTCAATATTTAACGAAACTTCTTGTCCAATAATTACATCACCAAAATCAATATTAGGAAGCACAAATTTAACTTTGGGGTCAATACCTCTACCTTTAACATTAATAACTCTTCTGACTGTACAGCCACCAGCTTTGAGTATTATTACAATTGAGTCTGAGAAAACACCTTCTTGATTTGGGTAAAATCTAATAAATTTTTCTCTATAAGCTATCTCTGATTCCAAAGTTAATGGTAGTTGAACATTCGACATTTGAAATTGATTAGGCACTTTAATACTTTCAATTGTAATGTTATTACTTGATACATTATACCAAGTGAAAAGAACTGTAAATGATGGAATATCAATACAAATATCCCCAAAATCAAGGTCAGTAATATCAGTTTGAGTTTCAGCGATTTTGAGTTCGACTACATCTTCAATTGTTCCAGAAAGTGCAATTTCCTTTCTACCCAAACAATTATCGTTAGTAATTATATACAAAGTATCGTAATATCGCCCCGGTACGTCATTATTATTGAATGTTACATCTAAATTAATATTATTATCAGCATTAATATTAGCCGGAAATGATGAAGGATTAGAAATTGTAAATCTATTACCAAATCTAAAGCTATAAGATACAATTTGTTTATTTTGGGGCATACCCACTTTTGAAGAAGTATTGAATACTTTTATTGGCAATGTTTTACTTCTCTCTTCAACGCATTTTGCTTTTAATATTCCCAATTCGAGCGTATCAAGAGGTATAGAAATTTGAGTTTGTCTAAATATTTTTTTGTTGATGTTTAAAATAGTTCCGCCACATCTATTGTCTCTTTCAATGACTACCTGTGCATCAAATCCACCAATTAAATCACTATTAAAATCAACACTAAAATCAATAGGTACATTCGAAGGAAGGGTTTTGAAAGCACCATCAGTTGTAGTTAAATATTCATTTCCTTTGTATATTCTTAATCTCGCTCTGCTTCCACAAAGTGAAGTATCAGTTATGGTAAAGGTAAATTTTTGAGTGTTATTACATTTTATCGTATCGGGAATAGAACCAACTATTTTGAAAGGTCTTGGATTTGGTCTGTCAGACCTAATTAAATTTGCTCCACTTCTCAAAAATGCTGTATTACCTTTATTTGATACATCACAAACCTGATATGTATTTGGACTTTCATTAAATCTGTAATATAATTGTAAATTTTGCTCGTTACCCTCTAAAGACAAATCTTTTTGGCAGCTAATTTCGATTGGATTTAATACTCTGTTCCATAATCTTACCTCATCAATTGCACCTTTGAATGATCGATTAGATGTACTATTAGAAATTGCATTTGCACTTGCTAACTGGAGTGTTAATTTGTTGTTTTGAATTGATTTTAGTTCATTAAAAGATAAAGATGTTATTGTATTTTGTACCGAACTGACTAAATTTCCATTTATAAATAATTGAATAGTTTCATTATTACCATTAAAAGTTGCCGCAATATGTAGCCATTGATTATTCATTTGTGGAGTTACAGGAGTTGTAACTTTAAGATTATCATTATCGCCTTGATTAGTAGTTGGGTTATTAATCTCGAAAACTAATTCATTGTTTGTGTTATAATAAATTACCCACATATCATTAAAATCTTGTGATGGTCCCCATATCCCAGCAATGTATTGTTTGACTCCTGTAATAAATTCTGGTTTCATCCACATTTCAAAAGTTAATTCTTTTTTTGCACTTAATATAGAGTTTGATAATAAAACATCAACATATTGTGGGTTTTGGTATGAATTATTTTTTGAAACAAGACTATTACCAAGACAAAGTCTTAATTGACCAGAGTTGTCACAACTACCAATAGAAAACAATGAAATATTATTCAATAATATTAAAATAATAATCAATTTGGATAACATTAATTTGCGGATATTAATAGACATTACATTACTTAAATTCATTACTTAAACTTATTACTTATCTTATTATTTATCTTGTTACTACTATCATTTTATTGATTGTCTGATGAGATGTAGAAATATTAACAATAAAAGTACCAGACTCATTTATTTCCATATCAAATTTATTTTCTCCACTAAACAAATAACCACTATAAAAGTCAGAGTATTTAGTTCCATTAATTCTAAATATCTTTATACTTATATTGTCATGAGTTTTCAGTGTAAAATTAAGTTTAGAATAGCCATTACTCGGATTTGGATAAAAGTTAATATCATTTTCATCAATTTGATTGAAATTTCTTAATACACTTGTTAATTTTCTTGGTTTTAGTACTCCCATTGGCAAAATTTCTTCACCAAATACATCGGTTATTTCTTGTGGAGTTGCTCTGAACCAAACACTCAGAATATCAGCATAAATTCTTCTAAAATCAAACTCTGCTCTAAGGTTACTATTTCCGTCCAAGTCAGTTAGATTTGGAGGGTCACCAATTCTACCAGCAGTGATATTATCAAAATGCGAAAACAAGAAAATAGACGAAGCAGCTCCGTGATCTGAACCGTTGCTACCATTATCACTTGGTCTTCTACCAAATTCAGATGTTGTTACAATTGCAACTTTCTCCATAAAACCTTGAGAGACAGCATCTTTTATAAATCTTGTTATTGTATCAGATATATTATTTAATAATATTGGATGCTGCCCACTGAAAGCATTTCTCATTTGTTGTACGTGCGAATCAAATCCACCAATTCTAACAAAATAAGTTTTGGTCTTTAAGCCACCTGAGATTAATTTTGATATTAATTTAAACTTATTACTAAGTGGGTTATTATTATATTCAACATTGTTATAACCTTTGGAATAAGCGTCAAAAACTGCATTTGAATATAATTCACTCTGTTTAGCAATACTATGGATAAAGTTATATTCTTTATTATAAATTAATGTATCTGGTAATAAATTTTCAACAGGTGTCAATCCATTTCCAAAATTTTTGAGAGCTTCAGGATTATTCATCGAAATGCCCATATTTCCTTTTTTACTTTGCATCATCAATGGAACTTTACCTTCCAAACTTATTGATAAAGGATGGGGAGGTAAAATATTAGGGTAAGACGAAAGTTTATTAGCAAAAAATCGACCTAACCAACCGTCAGGAAACGAAAATTTGGGGTCTAAATTTAATATCCCACTTTGCCATATATCTGCAGAACGAAAATGAGACATAGTGTAATTTTCATAACCAACATTTTCAATCACTGCAAGATGACCTCTATCCAAAAGTGATAAAAAACCATCTTCAAAAATATCTTTGGATAATGCTGGGTGCAGGTATAAATTTGAACTTTGGAATCTAATTGCATCTTTTTCTTCTATTCTTATTCTTGGACGAAGATTATGATAATTATCATCCCAAACTGGTATTATTGTGTTCAATCCATCATTACCACCAGAAAAATCTAATATAATCAATATACTATCATCTGCCAGAAATTCCTCTTCAGAAATTGCGACATTTGAGTTGTTATTTAATAATTCAATTCTTTTGGGTTCGGCTTCTAATTCTTTGGACAATACATTACTAAGAGTTGATGCTGCAACTCCAGTATATATTGAATTTTTTATAAAACTTCTTCTTTCCATAAGATTTTTTATTTGCTATTTTATTATCTAATTTATATTTCTTTTAATATTTTGATTTCAAGAAATCATCTATTTCATCAACCAATTCATAATAGTTTCATCAATCAATTCATCAAATTAATTGAAAATCTGGCAACTTAACTATATATAACAATAGTTCTTTTACTGCATTAGCAAAAAACTCAGAGTCTTTTTGTCTGTTCGTCCAATCAGTTGCACTAAAATTTAGTTTTTTGACCAAATGAGTACGCATATCCCCCATCCTAATTTCAGTAGGTTCTATTGGTAAATATAATGCACACATACCACTTACGAAGAAGTTCATATCTTCATAATTATCAATTTTAAGACCTAAACTCACCAACTCTGACTTGTCCATATTACTTATGAGATTATTGCAAATTGCTACACGATAAGGGTAAGTTACTGTACTTATCCAAGCTCTATAACTTGACCAACCGCCTACATTTGGTGGTGAATAAATAGTTTGCTCTAAACCATTTGCAAGTGTCCCCAACCCAGTTGGCTCTTTCATATAAGATGTTTTGATTAATCCCATCAATAATTCAATTGGTGTTTTAATCTGAATACCGTAATTTGCGGCTTGATAAAAATGCTTACTGGTAAATAATGCCGTAAATACAGGCAATAATTCAAAATTAGAATTTATAAATACTTTTGATAATTCACCAATAAATGCTCTATCTACTGCTGATGGATTGCTATAAACATAAAATTTATACATTTTTTCGCAGATAAACTCTGCAATTGCTTGCGGGCGTCTTTCGAATAATATGTCGACAAGTCGCTCCATCTCTTCTTTTTTGACTTTATCAATTGAATTATCAGCCGAGTCTCTTGCTTTTATTGTCTCACCCATAATGGTTTTGGCACCAATATCGTGAGCGTCTCTATCAAAATAAGTATCAAAGTTCCCATAAGGTTTACGGTCTCCGATATGAGCAGTAACTCGCCAGCCAGTCAATACTCTGGAACCCTCTCTAATATCTCCCTCTGTGTAATTTCCTATGCCCATTGTGAATAATTCCATTAATTCACGCATAAAATTTTCATTTGGTGATAATCGATTACTCAAGTTTAAACCTTGATAAAGTAAATATGCGCCGTCCAAAGTCATTTCTTTGACCATATCTCTGAAATTACCCAAGCGGTATTTGCGGAGTTTGTCATAATTACGGAACAAAAGTGGTGGCGGGATATAATCTTCTGTGTCGTACTTAAATTCTACGCACCAGTGTGTATGCCAAAAAAAAGCAAACTTTTCGACTACATTCTCAGAAGCGTGGTTCTGTTTCACCATACCAGAAGTCCACCAATTTAGAAACGAATTGTATCTATTCTGATGAGTTGACTCCAACGAAAAACGGATTTCTAAGGCTACTCTTTTAGGGTCTTCGATTATTGAGTTTAGCCAACCTATAGAATCTGCATTTCTTAATCTATCTTTATTTTCTGCCAAATAATCTTTTCCATCGCCCAAAAGCATTGCTACTACTTGTTGTGGAGTTTTACCTATAAATGCGTTGATTTCCTCAACTTTGGGTCCGAAGCCAATTCTACGCAATAAATGAGAAGCAGATATTTTATCCAATACTTTGGTTTCGGTGTCCAAACTCGCAATCATATTACTTCTATCAGAAGGTATTTGATTTATATCATTATTTAAATTATAACTTTCTTCAAGTTTATTAGAATTTACTGCAAAATTCTTTTCTAAAAATTCTCTTCTATTCATTTTTTTTTAGTATTTATTAACTATGATTAATTAAATTGTAACACTATATATTGTAGTAACAAAACTAAGAAAAAAAAGTTACATTATTTACTTTATTTTTTTAATTGTTTTTGCCTTGTACTATTTTTTACTTGTTTAACTTGATTAAAGACAAATCCGTTGCCTAAGGCTCTCTAAATAGATTGAGATTTTTTTACAAAAACTACACCCTTTTGCAACAATTTCCACTATTCTTTCAGTACTAACATCAAAAAATTTTGGGGAGTTCGGTTGCAAAGTAAACAGTTTACCTTCTTCTCTGAACCCGTAAAAAACATACAACATATTCGCTTGACTACCTAAATCAATAAACCTAAAACAAAAGAAGTTAACTCAATTGTCAATGACAATATAAGTATTAACAAAAATACTAATCCTCAATCTGTGAATTGTGTAACATATAAATTTATTAGTGTAACATTAATTTTTATTAATATATTATCTTTGTAACGGATAACAAGCACTTAAAGTCAATATCTCTATCCAGCAAATAGAATTATTCCAAATCCTGCATTATCTCTTTTAACATTCTTATAAACTTAAAAATAAATTATAGTTAATAATTTTATTAATGGATCTACCTTACTTTCAAAACGAAAGTTTGTAGAACCGTTTTATTAACTAAAAAAAGGATTCACTATGAGGAATTATTTCCACAAACGGCAAAGACCTGTTACAGGTTTGCAAACTTTTTGTTCGCCTTGTTGATAATTGGTTTCATTAATACATCAATATCACACTCTATTCCTATCCTTGACCTAAAATCGACAAGTAATTTCGTTGTTTTAGCTGGTTCTGCAGTTACTGGTCTATCTCCGTTTAATATCAAAGGTGATGTAGGTTTAAGCCCTGCTGCTGGTAGTAATATTACTGGTTTTGATGGTACTAACGTAGATGGGACCATATATGTGGTAGATGCATCTGGACCTGCCGGTTCGGTAATAAACTCTGTTTTGTTGCAAACAGCAAAAAGTGATTTGACTATTGCATACAATGATGCCGCAGGGAGAAC
>JBDNHS010000062.1:0-1900 GCA_041688685.1 Kapaibacterium sp. (SeqCode) | reverse complement strand
TATAGCTAGCATTGATATTGTCGCTCATAATTCTATAAAATTCTTTTTTGAGATGTTAAGCCGTTATGAAATTAATACACTTGAAGCTTATTTAATGCTTGATGGCTTAATGATGTTTGATGATGCACCTAATATTATAAGTCTTTCAAATAACTTTGTTAAAATCCCACGAATTAGTATTGTTGATTTACATAATCCAGGGTGTCAGTCATCAAAGTATAAAATTTATAAATACACAGACTTAAACTTTAATAATTTGATTGGCATTGATGTACGAATTAATATGAACAAATACCCTGCAAACAGACTACCACCAGAATTTACTTCTAAACTGGAAATAGTTGATGTTTATAAAGGGACATTGAAAGAAGATTAGCAAAATACGCAATAAATATATAGATTCCCCCGTAAAACTATGTAAATACTGCGTATTCTGTGCCTGCAAAATGCGAAAATGGCAAAAACGCATTCCATTGCAAGTAGTAGAAAAATCATAAAGATATATTGAAAAAACTAATAAAAAAGAATTTAAAGTAATAAATTACAATAGAAAAATGCAAAGAAAAGTTGAAATAGTTGATATTGATTCAAATATGTTCCATTCCTTACTGGGATTGTTGGGCATAGAAATGCAAGAATTGTCTAAAGATATGGGTAGAAGTAATGCTTATATTTATCAAAAAATCAAATATAAGTCAATAAAAATCAAACAAATATATGATTTAAGGGACTTTGTAGGGCAGGAAAGGTTTGACACTTCGCTGGAGAAGTTGTATTTGCACCAATTATTGGGTAATTACTACAAAACATACTCAAATCGTTCTCGCTATATGCTTCTACGCAATTTGATTGAGCAAAACGACCTGATATTTTTGCAAAAAGACTACATTGAAGAATTGGAAAGCCACATTACTACATTTGAAGAAACTGGTAAAAAGGGTAAATTTAAGAAAAAAGTAATTAAATATCCTGATATTATTACTGGTTATGACAAAAATACTGATATGGTTACTTTGGAAGATAATTATCCGACTTTTGAATCAATGGTTTCAAGGATCAATTATTTGTCTGATTTAGAGTTTGTGGATTTATTGCAAGATGTAGTAAAGTCAAATTCTCTAAATGAAATTAAATTGATGATTAGAGACGGCAATTTTAATGATTTTGCTGATTTGGTTACTACTCACATTGACGAAATTGTAAAAAGGTATGACAACGCAAATAATGAAATTAAATCAAGTGAGAGCGAAGTAACGGCAGAAACAGAAAAAATGCAGTTTATGAATGAGGAAATTAGTAATACGGACTTAGAAACTCCATTAACCAATCAAAATGATTTATTCCCTGGCTACTCAAACACACTTTTTGAAGCTGATGAAAATCAAACTCAAGAAGATAATATTTCAAAATTAGTAGAGTAAAAAAATGAAAGAATTAATTGAAGAATGGGAAAAAGAGGTAACATTATTAGATCAACCATTAACAAAAGATAATGCCCTTGCATATTTCAAACAATATTTTAGAATTAAAAAATATAAAAATATTGGAATAATTGAGGTTATAGGAAATGAAGGAACAGATGGTGAATTTGTAAATGTTGGCTTAGAATTTAAAACTTCATTTGTTATAGGCAAAGAAAAAATATTTTGTAAGGGCTTTGCAGTGATTTTTTCAAAAGATGTCGGATTATTTGCTACTTATAGCAATAAAGCAAAGACAAAAACAACAAAGGAACGCTGGGGCTTTAATTTTAATATTTTAGAGGCTTGTTTAACAGATGAAAAGCTTGGAAATGTTATTGATGATGAAGTTTTATATTTACATTTTTTGGCTTACAGGTCAATGTTTAAATTTGGGGAGACAATTTAATGAAAGAATATCTAAAATTAAAATTGCCATT
>JBDNHS010000061.1:0-3819 GCA_041688685.1 Kapaibacterium sp. (SeqCode) | reverse complement strand
TTCAACAGGATTTATAAATGGTTTAACCGGTCAATTAATACCCCAACTTTTCAACTCTACTGTTACTAATCAATAAACATATTATATGTTAAAACATAAAAGTATTTTCAAATTAATTTTAGTTACAGGCGTTTTATTTACAGCTTCTTGTAAAAAAGATGCCGTAGTTGTAGAACTTCCTACATTTGATGATGTTGTAAAACAGCAATCATTAAATATGTTTAATACGGCAGTAGAAAAAGCAAACTTACAAGATTTTAAAATGGGTGGTGGACCATTTACTTGGATTGCGCCTACTGATGCTGCATTTATAGCTGCAGGAATAACTACAGATTCATTAAATAAAATCACTCCAAGTGCTTTGAGTTATTTAATGATTTATCATCTTGTAAATGCAAGATATGTTGGTACGGATATGATTGCTACTAATAGTACTAGCAGAACAACTCAACTAGGTACAGCCATATTTAGTGGACTATACAAAGGGAAGTTTTATATAAATGGTGGAAGAATAGCAACTTCTGACATTTTTATTAAAAACGGTGTTATACATGTTTCAGATGCTTTCTTAACACCTCCTCAACTTAGAGGTAATATTGGGGCAATTTTAAATTCCACCGGAAGGCATACATTGTTTATTGCAGCGTTAACAAGAGCTGGTTTGTTGGCACAGTTTTCTACTGCTACAGTATTTACTGTTTTAGCACCAACCGATGCTGCCATGACTGCTGCAGGTTACACATTGGCAAATATTGCAACTACAGCTACTACTGTATTAGCTGATTTTTGTCGCTATCAATATTTTAATAATGTTAGATTATTTACAAATGATTTAGCCTCAACAACTACTTTTGCTACTGCTTTGGGCTCTAACAGATATGTTTTTACAAGTTCGGATGGTACTAAAGTAAAAGGTAATTCAAATGCAACTCCTGTAAATATTACCGTATTCAATCGTTTGGGAACCAATGGTGTTGTACATGAAATTGATGCTATATTAAGACCGTAATGATTTTTAAAGAAATTTATAGTTTTATTTAACAAAAAAGCCTGCATTTATGTAGGCTTTTCTATTAAATTTATATATCCTATTTTTTTAATACAACTTCATCATCCAATGAGTAAACTTATTCATTTATTTAGTTTGTTATTTGTCTTTATTTTAATAGCAGAAACAGGGGGTGCTCAAACTGCTGGAGATAAAATTATAGATGCAATTGAGCAATGGCAGTCTACCTATCCACAAGAAAAAATATTTATTCAAACAAATAAAAAACAATTGGTTGCTGGGGAAGATTTGTGGTTTAAAATATGGTGTACTTACGAAGGCAAACCCACTTTTTTAAGCAGAATATTATATGTTGATATTGTGGATCAGCTAGGTACTGTTGTTCAGAAAAAAATGTATAAAATTGATAGTACAGGAGGTGTAAAAGGAATGATAAATTTTGATAAGAAAATGGTTAGCGGAAATTACAGGATAAATGCCTACACTTTATGGATGCTTAATTTCCCTGATTTTATTGGCAAAGAACAAATATATCTATATGGTACTGACTACATACAGAAAAAAGTAAACACTATAAATGCAAAAGTAGCGCCAATAAAAATGCTTTTTTTCCCTGAAGGTGGTAATATTATTAATGGGATTAAAAACAAAATAGCTTTTAAAATAATTGACCAGTTCGGAATGCCAATTAATTTTAACGGTGATATTGTAGACGATAACAATAATTCTATAGCTACCTTTTCTTCCGAGCATGATGGGATGGGTTATTTTGAAATAGAACCTAATGTTAATGTTAAGTATAAAGCAAATATTAAAAATTCACAAGGAGCTACTTTGTCATTTAATTTACCTGTATCAAAAAAAGAAGGTATTGGTTTAAGTATTCAAAATACAAAGAATAGGTTATTTATTATTTTGAATAGAGCAGAAATAAATAAAGATAAATATAAAAAATCACTATTAGTAGCTCATATGAACGGCAAATTGGTGTATGCTGGAGATTTTAATTTTGAAGAAGGAAAAACAGCAGCTTCAATTATAAAAAAGAATTTACCTGCTGGAATAATACACCTCACTTTATTCGACTCGCTTGCAAATCCATTGGCAGAAAGGCTGGCCTTTATTGAAAATTATGCCATAACCCAACCTAAAGTAAATATTGAATTAAATAATACAAACAAACGTGGAAAGAATCAGTTTAATTTTTCGCTCGATAGCACTTTAAATGAAAACATTTCACTTTTAGTTACTGGAAATTTTACAAATGATGATCAAAAAGTTGAAAGCAATATCATATCGTCTATTTTGCTTACATCCGATATTAAAGGTACAGTTACAAACAGTAGTTATTATTTTGCAGATAAGTCGGACAAAACTTTAAAACATTTAGATGTTTTGATGATGGTACATGGTTGGAGAAGATTTTTATGGAATGATGTTATTTCCAAGAAGGAGCCAATACTTAAATACCCAATTGAATCATTCATTTCTATTAAAGGAAAAGCTACTAAACCTGGAAGTAAAGAAACAATTAAAAGTGGTAAAGTTTCTATGATTATTAAAGGAGAAGACAGTACCAAAATCATGGCCGATGCCTTTTTAACCGATAAAGGTGAATTTATTTTAGACTCAATTAATTTCAAGAAAAAAGCTACTGTGTTTTATGAAGCACAAAATAATAAAAGAGAAAAATTACCTGTAGATGTTATTATTTATCCTTCTTATATCGATTCCTTGAAGCTTTCGAAATTTGTATCAGATCAAAACCTTGATACAGCAGATATTAGTAATCGAAAAAACGCCTTTACCCAAAATATGTATAACAGAATTGGATTAATTGATACCTTAAGTTTTGGATCAACAACATTGGCTGATGTTACTGTAAAAGTTAAAAAACTATCTCGTGTAGATTCTCTTGAAAAAGAATATGTATCCAGTATTTTTGAAGTAAGTGATAATACAATTGAATTTGCAGATGCTGGTAATATGACCAATATCTGGCAATACTTAAGAATGAAAATCTCTGGATTTGAAGTAGATGCATTTGGGTTGGGTGGTGAAAGTGCCAGGTTTACCCGAAATGATGGAATAAGAGGATTAAGTGAAGAAACTGATAATGCAGGAATAAAGTTTATGCTAAATGAGGTGGAAGTTCCGGCTTTGTCGATTGATTTTCTTTCTCCAAGTGATGTAGCACTTGTAAAAGTGTATAAAGGTAATTTAGCATTTGCTTGGGGTGCAAACCAAGGCATGATTGCAGTATATACAAAAAAAGGAGGTAATGTTAAAAATTCTCTGTTTGATAAGGTTTTTGAAAAAATAGAAATTCTTGGGTTTGAAGGCGAAAGAGAATTTTTTAATTCAGACTATGAAAAATTTCCAGACTTCAACAAAAATCTAATTGATAGACGACAGACACTTTTTTGGTCGCCTTCAGTTAAAAAAGGTAAAACAGGTAAATATGCTGCTGTGTTTTTTAATAATGACATAGCCAATTCATATAAAGTATTAATACAAGGGGTTGATAAAAATGGAAAGCTTATTTTTTATGAATCTAATATTAAATAAACCAGGTTTTATTGGGAGACAATGAAAAGTGTTATTAAAACACCTATTAAAATTGCAATAAAAATTTTATATCTACCCCATAAATGACCTATCAATATTTCTTGCTTAAGCCTTTTTATTTCGAAAATTAATTGAGTATCTTTCTCGGCAAATACATGCCAATGTTCAATTATATTGATTGATTGAATATATTTTAAATGCTGAATTGCTGTCTTTTGTTCGTTAAATATTTTACTTCTTAA